>JAUWKY010000343.1 GCA_030613915.1 Syntrophobacterales bacterium | reverse complement strand
AGTATTCATGGACTTTCTCCTCGGCTTTGCAGGCTACGGCGACATCCTCATTGGGGAGCGGTTAACTTTTGTGACTCACCTCATTACAAATATAACTGAGAAAGGCCACATTGTCTCTCTTCTCTGCCCCCGACCCTGGCTTAACCCGGATATTTCATGAATTACCTGCTGCGACCACGGATATGGCCGTCCTTCCTGGCGTCCTCGGGTGTCGGCCCCTGCGCCGTTCCGTTCAGGCACGGGTCGGAACCAACACCCTGCGGTTGCCCGGTGGCACGCCCATCTTCGCGGTCTCGCGACAGCAATTCATGAAATATCCGGGCTAGGGTTCGAGATGTGCTGGCCAATTTCCTGGCACGCAAATTGCTCTTCACAACCTCACGTCATCGAATACAAATGGCTGAAACCATAAGAAAACAATACTCTCGAGGGTAAACAGATGACTGCGACTATCATTATCTTGATTGTGGTTAGCCTGCTGGCTATTTTTATCATCGCTACTTACAACAAGCTCATCCGGCTCCGGAATATGGTTGAAGAGGGTTGGAGTGGCATAGATGTCCAGCTCAAAAGACGGGCAAATCTCATTCCCAATCTGTTAGAGACGGTCAAGGGGGTGGCTACTCCACCACGAGCACGATTCGCGCCATTTATGGCAGTGTATCTTTTGAGAAAGCACCAAATCTTCATGCTGGCCTTTGCGGGGCTAAGAGTGGAAGGTGAGGTGGCTCAGGTGCTCGTTGTTGCGCAGCCTCCCCCTTGACCATTTTACTTTGGCGGGATCAGTCTTTTTTACCGATTATTACCTTGAACTTTTGCCGCAGGGCTTCTCTTTTTTCCTTTTCTGCGACTTTTTCTCTGCAAAATTCACAGTAATGGGTATCAGTCATCATAGTCAACAGTCGCAGTGCTACGTGCTTGGCCACCTCTTTCTCCTCCCGCTTCAATATGTGTTCTCTTCTTCCTGATATTACAGCTTGCGCTACGGAGGAGAGCTGGGCTATGCCATGTTTAATGCCGAATTCAGCACAAACCTTATTGATTTCGTCTAGCACCGCTTCGGTGTCATCCTTCTGACAACGTGCACAGCGTATTAGTAGGCATCGCATAATTACCTCAACGCACACTTCGCCGAGACCTTCGGTTCTCCGTTCTGTGCGGTGGACCATTTGCGCGCACACAAACAGCATATCACAACTTATGAAAGGGGGCACCTCCTGCTCTTTACAGCTTGATGCCAAAGCCGACATACCTTAGAATAGACCGGAGTGATATACAGGCTGGGATGAAACGGTCTCACAACGGAAATTCGTGAAATATCCGGGTTAAGGATAAAACTAATCTTGACCGGAGAAGAAAACCCGGGCTAGATCTCGCTTGTTACGGCAATGGTGCTCTGAGACGAGAGGTCTCCACTTTTGTAGGCAGCATCGCTCCAATCCCCAGCCACTAACCACTCCCTTTCTTCCCCGTACATGCGCTTCAACACGAGTTCAAACATGAACTCCAACAATTCGTACGCTGAAATGTCAACCCCAGAATGTTCCAGTAGCTTCAGCATCTTTTCTTGTCGTTCCAGTTGGAGTTTAAGTTTCTCCAACTCTCCCAACAAGGATAAGATTTGCGACTTATTTATATCGGATCTGGTTTGCGCTTCAGCCGTATTCTCCCACCTTTTTCTGAGCTGATTGGTTTTTTCGTATGAACAGGTGAGCAGGACCTGGCGGTCCTTGGCGCTCATTGGGACATTTCGGGAATTGACGCACTGGTGTATTTGATCATCTATGGTTCGTTTTTCGTCAAGGACAAAACCTTTAAACATTTTTCTGGCTTGGTCTGGAACTGTGATTGATAAAGATTTTAGTGTCTCTTCTCTTGCGATTAACTTTTCCCTAAACTCTGTAACCGCACTGTTCCAGAACATTTCGTTGACACTATGAAAATGTTCTTTTTCTTTGCCTATATACTCCCCCATTGTTTTGATAATGGTGGGCAGTATCTTCGCTGTCTTTTCAAATAGAGGTAGCCCGGTAATTGTTCTGTAAATGATGCCAATAACTCCATGCCAGTCTTGCAGATGCAAGACCATAGACAAACTCTCATAACTATGAGCGAGCACTTCGTTGCTGAACATATGTGAAGGCGTGGCGTACTGGGGCGTACCCCCCAGCGGCGGCTGCTCTATGGCTCCACTGCCTGAGTTTGCAAGAATTACTGCCGTCTCAACGTCTATCAGGCCGATCTTGTATTCCTCGGGATAGGCAAGAAAGCCGGGATACCTATCCCTGTCGCCTGCCACCAACAGATTGTCCGGTTTGAGGTCTCTCATTGCCACTCGCTTCTTTTTCAAGTGTGCCAGCAACTCGAGAAGGTTGGTGACAATGCCCTCCATGGAAGCCTTGTTCTGGGTGAAGGCTGAGGCATGGATTGATTTCTTTATATTTTCTTGGTAGGCCTTGATAGTTTGGTGATTTTCACTGATTATTCCATCTACGAATCTATTTAATTCTACAATGAATTGGGCATCGAAATCTTTTTCAACTTCTGTCACCCGATCTCCAACGAGGTGGACAAAGAACCATTTCTTTATTTGATCACGTGAGGGAGACGAGACAATGTTGAACTGCTGCAGAAGTTTTTTGAGTCCCAACTCATACTTGGTGTATAGTTTTTCTATCTCCAAGAAAAAGGGGATGTCCTCGCGACCGTACCGGGCCTCAAACTTAAGGAAATCTCCTACGAGTGCGGACTGTCTGTGAATTTCTTCGTGCACCTTTTTTTCTAA
>JAUWKY010000151.1 GCA_030613915.1 Syntrophobacterales bacterium | reverse complement strand
ACCTCCTCGAACTTGACTGCAAATCCCCATTCCTTCTCCGATAATTGCTCCACTCGCAGGATCCTCCCAACTGCCCCAAAAGAGATTTTCGGTAGCTTGATTTCAGAAGGTTGGGATAGATAAACTTCCATGCGGTCACCGGTTCGGGGACACTTATCTGTCAGGAGATAAGCGCCCCAACCACTGATGTTTCTAGACAACACTTTCCGTACAACGGTTCGTCCTCCAGTTTTAGAAAAGACCATCCCTTTGAGTTCTACATCAAACCGCTTTACCGATCTTCTCTCTAAGGACTCCAGGAGTCTTGTGTGGTGCATTTTCACAATATTCTGGCTCACAGAGATGAGACGAGTGACTCCTCTTATAGTCTTTCCTTCAACCATTGGGGAGGCCATGATCACCCGGGTCTTCTCCTTCGCCCTTACTATCGCTGAGGGCCGGACCTACTTGAAAGGCCTTCTGCCAGAAGCATTCTCCCAAGACCAGCCTTTCAGCTGTTTCGTTGTCTAAGGGCCTGGAGAAGAGGTATCCTTGCCCGTAGTCGCATTTGAGTGATTGCAGTTCTCTTAGCTGTTCGGGGTGCTCCACTCCTTCTGCTGTAACTTTCATCTGAAGATTTTGTCCAAGATTTGTGATCGCCTTTACAATCTGCTTTGCCCTAGAGTTGACCTCCAGACTCCTAACAAAACTGCGATCGATCTTCAATACATCGATGGGAAAGTGACGCAGATAACTCAAGGAGGAATAACCAGTTCCAAAGTCGTCCATATGTAGTTGGATATGGAGATCCCGAATTTTCTTGAGTGAAAGGCTTAGAGTCTCTGTGTCCTTCAAGAACGTACTCTCCGTGATCTCCAGCTTCAGATTTCGCCCGTGAACTCCGGTCTGCAGCAAGGTTTCCTGGAGCATTGGAACCAGGTCGGGTTGATGCCATTGTGTCGGGGAAAAATTCACGCTGATCGTGAGTTCGGAATCTGGGGCCAGTAACTGCCATGTGCGCAGCTGGCTGCAGGCCTTCCAAAGAACCCATCTTTCGAGCGAAACGATGAGTCCTGTTTTTTCTGCTTGGGGAATGAATTCATTGGGCGGGATAATAGAGCCATCTTGTGGCTGCCATCTCACCAGGGCCTCAAAACCCATCAACCTCCCATCTTCGATAGCAACAATCGGTTGATAGTGAAGCAAAAACTCCTCTCGTTCCAATGCCTTTTGTAATCGGGTCTCAAGGTTCAAACTCGCCACAGCTTGAGCACGCATTACTGGATCGAAAACTTCACACCGGCCGTTGTCGAGGTCTTGAGCTCGATACATCGCGGTCTGTGCGTCACTGAGAAAGTCATCCGGGTGGTTATAACCCGTCCCACTCAAGGCGACTCCAATCGTGATAGTCGTGTAAACCTCATGGCTCTCGACATGAAATGGATGTCCCAGTGCTTCCTGCAGTCGGTTGGCAACATGAGTCGCGTCCGTGACACTATCGATTTTCTCCAGAAGAACCGCAAATGTATCCTCTCCAAGGCTGACAACGGTATCTTGCTGGTGTAGGCAGTTCTGTAGTCTCTGGATCAACTGTGCAAGCAACTTATCCCCAATGGAATATCCCAAGCTCTCATTGACTCTGCGAAAGGCGTCAAGCTTCAGAACCAGAACGGCAAAGGAGAAATCCTTTTGGGGGCTTGCAGGGCCAATTAACCGCTCGAGGCGGTCCATGAACAAAGCCCGATTCGGCAGGCCCGTCAAGGGATCATAGAGCTTGCGTTCTGTGATGTCAGTCTGTGACCCCGCTATTCGAGAAACCTTCCCATTCGGGTTCCGGCTTCCAAATCCACGAGATAGCATCCAGCGATAGTTTCCTTCCTTGTGTAGAATTCGATACTCAGTTTGGAAGTTATGGCTATTGCCTTCCAGAAATTTTGCGATTTCTTTATTGACGCGTTCGCGATCCCCGGGATGAACTCGGTTAAACCATTCGTTCGGATCTTGGCTGATTTCGCCAGGGGCATAACCGAGAAGAGATTCCCAACGGGAAGAAAAATAAATCTCGTTTGTTTCTAAATTCCAATCCCACAGCCCGTCATTAGCACCCTTCGTTGCAAGAGAGTAACGTTCCTCACTTTCTCTCAAAGTCTTTTCCGTGTGATTCTTGTGAATTGCGATTTCGATGTGACCGTGCAGTTCTCGCTCTTCGAAGGGTTTGATGATGTATCCAAACGGTCCAGTTAGTTTTAGCCGCTGTATCGTCTTTTCATCGTTGCACGCTGTTAGATAAATGACCGGTGTTTGAAAGCGCTTGTGTATTTCTTTCGCCGCCTCAATACCATCGATGTTGCCTCCCAGATTAATATCCATCAAGACAAGGTCCGGACTCACCTCCTCTGTCTTTTTAATCGCCGCTTCTCCGCTTGTGGCGGTAGCTACCACTTCGTGTCCTAAGGCCTGGAGTCTGTTCTGTAGATCCAATGAGACAATTGCCTCATCTTCAACCACCATGATCCGTGTCTTGTTCATAGTTTAAGCCCCCTTACCCAAAATTCTATCCCAGAAGTAACCGCACCGTTAATGCCCTCGGAAATCGCTCTGAAGGCACGGAACCACGCTTTGAACTCCGTCAGCTTGGCCCGAAATCGCCTTGCTGCCGTCACCCGCCTCATTAGGAATTGTTTGTCCGTTTGACTTCGGCTGCAGTAATGACCCGGGTAAGGATTCGTGAGAAGCTCGTATTTTACGTTCTTCCCGGCTGGCAGTAATTGGGGTTTTGTGGCTTCTCGCTTCTCCGCGTTGATGATCTGAGGCTAGTGCAAACTGAAGCTGAACTTCAGATCCATTATCATTACGGTAGTGAATACTTCCACCCAACTGTTCAGTGAGGCTACGGACCAACTTGAGGCCTAGAGAGTCTGTGTTGTGAAAGTCGATCTCCTTTGGAAAGCCAACGCCATTATCGCGGACCGAGAGCGTGAGACTTCCATCACTTTGTTGCTGAAAACAGATCGAGACTTCACCGCCCTGCTCATTGGGAAAAGCATATTTCATACAATTGGAAACCAGTTCACTGATAATCAAGCCGCAGGTAATGGCCGTGTCGATACTCATCGGAACAGGGGCTACTTCAAGTTTTACACGGACGGCGTCGGATCTACCTTGATAAGATCTGATCAGATAGTTAGTGAGATTCCGGATATATACGGAGAAATCGATACTGGCTAGATCGTGGGACTGATAAAGTTGTTCATGAACTAGTGCCATGACTCTCACTCGACTTTGACTGTCCGCAAACAGTTGTTTGACCTCAGCATTCTGAATCTGGCTGCACTGCAGACTCAGCAAACTGGTAATGATCTGCAGATTATTCTTGACACGGTGATGAATTTCCTTAAGGAGCACCTCTTTTTCTTTTAGCGAGCCCTTGATTTGTTCTTCTGCCAGTTTACGTTCAGTAATGTTCTGATACTGCCAGAAGTAGTAATTATCTTGATTATTGACTGAGAGTGGGACGTAGTTACGTATCAAACACTTACCATTGAAGTTGATTTCTTCACCTGTAGAGGTGATACCACGGCTGACGATTGCTTCGATCCCTTCTGCGAATGACTGCGACCTGGGAAATAGGAGCCTTGAATCGGTACCCAATAGTGCGTCCTTTGAAACCGGGACCTCAAACATTTGGCAGAAGGCGTCATTAACGTGCCGAACCCGGCGCGACGAATCTTCGACCAGGATACCGCTTTCCAGATTATCCATAAGCGTTGCCAATAAAAGGGTGGTGCTCTGGATCTTTTCTTCGACCTGCTTCTGGCCTGTAATATCTTCTGCCAGACCAACTATCTGGGAGATTTCTCCCGATTCATTTCGCACCGGAGAGCCCCGATCGCGTATCCAACGAATTGATCTGTCCGGAAGCACGATTCGATACTCCTCGTCGAATTCTCCCCTTATCTGTTTTGTGAGTGACGATTTAACTCGTACGGCGTCTTCATGATAAATGGCATCGAGCCAGGATTCCGGTCGTTTAAAAACGTCCAAGCGGCTGCGGCCCCAGATCTGTTCATACGCGGCACTCACATATGTCCGGCGAAGGCCGTCGGGCGAAGACATCCAGAATACCGCCCGAATGTTCCCAGAGAGTTGTCGAAACTGCGCCTCAATTTTCACCCGAGCCAACAGAGTTCCCAGGCTTTGAGCCGCCGCCTTAAGAGTATCGATTTCCGAATCCATCCAGTCTGGCTCGCTGGCGACTCGATCAAACCCGAGGCATCCCCACAACTGTTGTTCTACGAAGATAGGAACAACAAACGTCGAGCTGATGCCCAAGACACTGAAAATCGTACGGGCCTTTTCCGGAAGATCCTGTGTGCGATGGTGATATGTCTTTCCCTGAGAAAGACTTTGAACATGTTCAGTAAGGTACTTGCTTCGCAAGAGATTCAGCAACTTGAGTTGATGCGAGTCGGTAGATAAGTGGGGAGCTGCCCACTCATACGAGCAAGTATCGAAACCCGAACTACCTTCCACCAAGCGACTTTCAAAAAAATAGAGCCGGCTAACATTGCTTGCCTCCCCCAATCGTCTGAGCACTTCCTTGAAACCCTTTTCCCAATCTTCCACGCCTAATAACCGATCGGCTGCGAAACTGACAGAATTAAGAACGGTATCTCGATAGCGTCTCGCCTGATCGACCAGCCTACCTTTTGTAACAGCGGATCCTAACAGCATTCCATTTAGGGAAGAGACGAGCAGGATAACCTGTAGCTCAGTCATTTCATTTAATTCAAAGCCAAAACTCCAAAGCACTACGATGGAGCCACAAGTTAGGGCAAGGACACCAGCGGTCACACCCCCGAGGCCGACCGTCAAGGCAATCCAGACAAGGGGTAGAGAAAGGAGACAGAACCGCAGGAAGTCTCCTATGCCCGGGAAAGTGAAGATAACCCAAAGTGCCGTTGAAATAATCGGCAACAGCAGCAAGACCTGCACCATGTCTGGTTTGGTAATTGGAAGGAAAGATCTATGTTTCTGCTTTATCCTCGGCCTACTTGCTCTCTGCAAAAGGCGTTCGATGAAAGGCACACCTTGCAAAATTAGGAACGGTGTCACCGCGAGGATTCCAATCGCGGCTCCGATGGATCCGTCAAGAGCAGCTGCAGGGAAATCGTGCCAGCCAATCAGACCGGCCACTGCCAGGTTCGCCGCCGCTGTCAAGGAAACAGCAATTGACGTAAGTACACCGCCCAGCAGGAGCCGTCCGAAAATTCGGCGGGATTCCAGCAGAAGTTCGGCTTTACAAAAGGTCCTACGAAGAATCGCTGCCGCGGTCAGGTATACGGCTGTGACGCTTAAAGAAAATAACAAGACATGGCTGAGGCTGGCGGTTAGAGGCTCTATCCAAAGGTCTACGGTGATTTGAGCAGCTGCAACTACAAACGCATAGGGTAGACCATAAGCCAGTAGCAGGGCGAGACTCAGACCAGCCGGCAAGTACCAGTATGCAATATTGGGGAATGTCTCGAACATACTGGAAGCCTTGTCTAGCGCAGTGAACAGAATAAGATACCCAGTGCTAACCAATATCGGTTGTAGTACGAGCCTTTTTACTTGAACCATACTGAATCGATTAACCATTGTAGAGATTTAGCTTCCATCCGAAGACAAGACCCTGAGGTCCCGGCAATAAGTGTGTAAATGGATATTAGGCGGCTTCCTCCTGGGTGAGTTTGTTAACAGAGACGCCATCGACATACTGGGCTCCTTGGTAGACATTCTTCATCAAGTGCGGGGCCTTTAAATGGCGAAATCTCTTCTCGCAAGCAGCAGCATCTTCCAGATGACAGCCCGCGCGTTAGCCACCTTCTTGAACCTTCGAGCGGCATCGGTGAAAACGCTTAGGGAATTGCACCCATTGCCGTGACAGCTTGGCCAAAGACGCCGATAACCGCAGTTTGCACATTAGGGGCAGCGAGGGCCACAGCAATCGCGATGAGGGCCAGCATGATGGCGTACTCGACGATGGTCACGCCCTCTTCCCGTTTGGCAAGTGGTCTCAAGCACGCGTTCAGGAAAATTCGGCCTGCGTTGTATAGAGTTAACATATTCGTTCTCCTTTCGTTCTGTGAATGGTTCAGCAACTCAAAAATCGAACGGTCAAATCCAAGGCAATCATTGTCCCTTTTTGTCCTATGTTGTCCCATTCTGTCCGTAAGACTAATGAGTACATTGGTTAAGAGCTGTGCTTTGCAGCCAAGCTCTGATGAAATGAGCATTGGGGGG
>JAUWKY010000220.1 GCA_030613915.1 Syntrophobacterales bacterium | reverse complement strand
CCTATTAACTTAGCTCCGCAGGATAACTAAATGATCCCTCCCGCCCTAGAGACTGGGTCGCAATTCGTCATCCCGGCCAAGTCCCGCAAAGCGGGACGCGAGCCGGGATCCAGAAAGAACCTGATTATATTGAACTTTCACTGGATTCCGGATCTCACCCGCCTTTGGCGGACTCGTCCGGAATGACGGGTTCGCTGAATTGTGACATAGTTTTCAAGGGGAGAAGAGATTTTTGCGGAGTTAAGTGCATAGGCGTAATCGTTATTCGGGTCTCCCATTGGAACTGTTAGTCGGGGTTAACATCATAAGGTACTAAATACGATTCTCTCGTATAACTAATAACGTATAACTAATAACGTTAATGCGCTTGGGGCGTAGAGCATAGTAAGTTCGAGTACCACTGGTTTGGTTCGAAGTTATAAACGATATAGGTCCAGTGCTATGGAAAAAGATCTCTCCCTGTTAAAGGATGTTCCCACCCAGGTCAAGGACCCGGAACTGGTGAAGAAGAGACGGCGTCAGATAGTGGACGCCGCAGTTGAGTTGTTCATCAGGAAGGGCTTTCACAAAACCACCACTCGCGAGATAGCCCAGAAGGCCGGGTTATCTATCGGTTCGGTCTACGAGTACGTCTCCACCAAAGAGGACGTTTTGTATCTGGTCTGCGATGTAATTCATGCAGAGGCGGAGCGACAGATCCGCGAGGCCCTGGCAAGGACCGCTGGGGGCCGCGAGACGCTGGCGGAAGTAATCCGGGAATACTTTCTGGTGTGCGACCGCATGAGTGACCACATATTGCTGGTTTATCAGGAAACCCAGTCGCTGCCGAGTCGTTGGCGTAAGAAGGTCTTGGAAAACGAAGTCAGGTTCACCGGGTTGTTCAAAGGGATGTTGGAGAGGTTGGTGACGGCCGGCGAGGTGCCTGCTCTCGAGGAACGGGCTCTAGACTTGGTGGCTCATAATATCACGGTTTTGGGACATATGTGGACTTTTAGGCGCTGGTTTCTCCGGCGTCACTACAGCATTGAGGAGTATATAACCATCCAAACAGCCTTGATTTGCGGTGAGCTGTTTGGGTCCAAATGCGGAGCGAAACGGAGCTAGTTTCGATTAGGAGAGTGTGATGACGGCCAGAGCTGAGGTATACAAGCCCAGGTGTGCAGTTCGGGTGGTAACGGCCACTTCTCTTTTTGATGGCCATGATGCTGCAATCAACATCATGCGGCGTATTCTCCAGGCCACAGGAGCGGAGGTAATCCATCTGGGGCATAATCGCTCGGTTCACGAGATCGTTGATGTCGCCATAGAGGAGGACGCCCAAGGAATAGCCGTTTCTTCATACCAGGGAGGGCACATCGAGTTTTTCAAATATATGGTGGATCTGCTGAAAGAGAAGGGTGCTCCTCATATCAAGGTTTTTGGCGGCGGTGGCGGGGTGATTCTGTCTGATGAGGCCCAGGAACTGGAAGCCTATGGAATTGAGAAGATTTACTCTCCAGAAGATGGCGTCCACCTTGGTTTGCAAGGCATTATCAACGATCTTATCAAAAGGATTGATTTCCCCACTGTGGAAAGTGGTAGCAATTTTGAACTTGATCAGCTACGGCCAATAAACAAGCCGCTGGTGGCAAAGCTCATCAGCGCTATGGAGTTGGCCAAGGCCGAGGGAAATGGTCATCTGGTCAGGCTCAGGGCCCACATCAGCCAGAGACTCAAAGAGCGCATAATACCGGTGCTGGGAATAACCGGCACAGGCGGGGCGGGGAAATCTTCTCTGACTGACGAGCTGATCCTTCGGTTTTTGCACGATTTCAAGGAGATCAACATTGGTATCCTGAGCACTGACCCATCTCGCCGCAGGACCGGCGGCGCCCTGTTGGGTGATCGTATTAGGATGAATGCCATAGGTACCGAGAGGGTTTACATGCGCTCCCTCGCCACCCGCAAATCACGCACCGAGCTGTCTGAGGCCATAGGGGATGCCATTGAAGTGCTGAAGGCTGCAGGTTTCGACCTGGTAATCGTAGAGACCGCAGGAATTGGCCAGGGAGACGCCGAAATTATCGAATTGGTGGACCTGTCCACCTATGTGATGACACCCGAGTTCGGTGCCCCGTCCCAGTTGGAAAAGATTGAAATGCTTGATTTTGCCGACCTGATCGTGGTGAATAAGTTTGAAAAGAGGGGCGGCGACGACGCTGTTCGGGAGGTGAGAAAGCAGGTTCAGCGCAACCGTGGTGAATGGGACCGGTCGCCGGAAGATATGCCGGTATTCGGGACCATAGCCTCCAAGTTCAACGATGATGGAGTAACGGCACTGTATCAAGCTATCTTGGATGGGGTTGGGGAGAAAACAGGGGTGCGTTTTGATTCAAACCTTCCACGGCCAGAGAACCACACCTCCACTTCCAAGACCATCATCGTTCCACCCGAGCGCACGAGGTACTTAGCCGAGATTGCAGAGACGGTTCGCGCTCATCATCGTCGCACTGGTGAGCAGGCCGAGATGGTAAGGCGTCGCTGGCATTTTCAGCAGGCGGCTGCAACACTAGAAGAAGCCAGACAGCCCCAGGACCCTGCCGACATCCTGGCACGGTTGAAAGAGGAGGCAGCCAAGGCTGAACAGGAGCTGGACGAGGAGACACGCCAACTGCTGAAGGAATGGCCTGAGATGAGAGAGGCCTACAGCGGTGATGAATTCGTCTACAAGGTAAGAGAACGGGAGTTCAAAGTTCCACTTCATATCGAATCCCTCTCCAGGCAGAAAATTCCACGGGTAGTGTTGCCCCGCTTCAAAGATCCGGGGGAAATATACCGCTGGCTGAGAGAGGAGAATGTACCCGGCCGTTTTCCTTTCACGGCAGGAGTATATCCCTTCAAGCGTACCGATGAGGAACCGACGCGGATGTTTGCGGGCGAGGGTAACCCAGCAAGGACCAATCGCCGCTTCAAACTACTTTCCGAGCATCATGAAGCCAAGCGGCTTTCCACTGCCTTTGATTCGGTAACTCTGTATGGCTATGATCCCGACGAGAGGCCGGACATTTACGGCAAAGTGGGTACCTCTGGTGTTAGTGTTTGTAGCTTGGACGATATGAAAGTTTTGTACGACGGCTTCGACCTCTGCGCCCCAAATACCTCGGTGTCCATGACCATCAACGGTCCGGCCCCGATCATCCTGGCGATGTTTTTGAATGGTGCAATTGACCAGCAGGCGGATACATTCAAGGCGGAACAGGGACGCGAGCCCACTGAGGAGGAATACCAGCAGATCCGAGCTCATGTATTCAGTACGGTACGCGGCACTGTGCAAGCGGACATTCTCAAGGAAGACCAGGGACAAAACACCTGTATCTTTTCCATCGACTTCGCCCTGAAAATGATGGGCGATATTCAGGAGTTCTTTATCCGAAACAAGGTGGCCAATTTTTACTCGGTCTCCATCTCTGGCTATCACATTGCTGAAGCTGGGGCAAATCCCATCAGTCAGCTGGCATTCACCCTGGCGAACGGCTTTACCTATGTGGAATATTACCTGTCGCGCGGGATGGATTTGGATAGCTTCGCTCCTAATCTGTCGTTCTTTTTCTCCAATGGCATGGAGCCAGAGTACTCTGTCATCGGTCGGGTTGCCCGACGTATCTGGGCTCTGGCCATGCGTGATATGTACGGGGGCTCGCTTCGTTCGCAGATGCTCAAGTACCACATCCAGACCTCAGGTCGATCCCTGCACAGCCAGGAAATTCAGTTCAACGATATTCGTACCACCCTGCAAGCTCTGGTTGCCATCTACGATAACTGCAATAGCCTGCACACCAACGCCTATGATGAGGCCATCACTACCCCCACGCCGGAGTCGGTGAGAAGGGCTTTAGCCATTCAGCTCATCGTCAATCGAGAGTGGGGTTTGGCAAAGAATGAAAACGTCAATCAGGGAAGTTTCATTGTCGAAGAGCTGACTCGGTTGGTGGAAGAAGCCGTGCTTATGGAATTTGACCGGATCACTGAGCGAGGCGGGGTTTTGGGTGCCATGGAGACCGGCTATCAGCGCAGTAAAATTCAAGAAGAGTCAATGTATTATGAGCGCTTGAAACATAGTGGAGAGTTACCCATCATCGGGGTCAATACTTTCCGTCAGCCGGGTGATGAGCCCGAATCGCTGAGTTGTACGGTGGAACTGGCCCGAGCCACCGAAGAGGAAAAGCAGTCGCAACTCAAACGGTTGCAGGGATTTCAGCGGCGGCATGAAAAGGATGCTCCGGCTGCTCTGGAAAGATTGCAGGAAGTGGCCCTGGCTGGGGAAAACATCTTTGCCGAACTGATGAACACGGTAAGATACTGCAGCCTGGGTCAGATTACCCAAGCACTCTTTGACGTTGGGGGGCAATATCGGCGCAACATGTAACTGCGCAGAGCGCATAGCGCAAAGCGCACAGCGTTCTGCGCAGTTAAGCTGGAGGAGCGGCCCTGCGGGCCTCTAGGTTGGAGGCAGAAGATTCTTGCCTCAAACCTCAAGCGGAGCGATCCTCAAACCTCCAACCGCGAAGCGCAGTAGTGAGGAGATAGATGCTATTCGAACTGACTGAAGAAGAAAAACTGATTCAAGCGGCGGCGGCGAGATTTGCCAAACAAGAGCTTGAACCTGCTGCAGCAGAGCTGGATCGCACCAAGAATCGAGATGTCCTTCTCACAA
>JAUWKY010000324.1 GCA_030613915.1 Syntrophobacterales bacterium | reverse complement strand
TTACTGGATACCGGATCTCGACTTCGTCTCGTCCGGTATGACGTTTGGGGCCTTTTCCTGGCTTTTTCAGCAGCCTGCTAGTGACAACAATATGAAAAGCTAGTTGAGATTGCAAACAAAAAATACGATTGAATTTACCTGGCTATTGTGACAAGTAAGAGAACAAGGTAGGGAGTAAATACCCCCATTCATTATAGAGGATTCGTTTTGTTGGCCGAGCTGCAAATTAGTAATTTTGCCATCATTCATGAACTTTCGGTCTCTTTTAAACCAGGACTCACCGTAGTCACCGGAGAGACGGGGGCGGGCAAATCCATTCTGGTTAACGCCATCAATCTATTGCTGGGCAGTCGTGGTTCTGGAGATCTCATTCGTACTGGCAGCCAGGAAGCCGCAGTGACCGTTCTCTTTCACCTGGCCGATGATGTAGATCGAGACCAATTTCAAGCCAGTTTGGGGGATTTGGGCGGTCCGGAGGTTGTGGTCAAGCGAGTTCTCTCCACATCCGGACGCAACCGGGTATATGTCAACGGTCAGCTTGCCACTTTAGGGTTATTGAGCCAGTTGTGTCGGGGGCTGGTGAGCATTTCCGGCCAGCGTGAGCATCAACTGTTCCTGGAACCCGAAGCCCATCTGGAGATAATCGATGGGTTCGGCGGCCTCGAAACAGAGCGGCGAGCATACGGGCAGACCTTTGGCGAGCTCAAGAGGCTGCAGAGCGAACTGAGGCGACTACAGCGTCAGGCCCAGGAGCGCCAAGAAAAGGAAGAACTGCACCGCTTTCAATTGGAAGAGATCAACAATACCCGGGTTCAGATGGACGAGGAGATCCAGCTCGAAGTGGAACGCGAAAGATTGCGGCACGTGGAGCGGCTTCGGCAAGGTGCTTCCGAGGCCCATCAGATTCTATACTTAGACAGCGGTTCGGTTCTGGAAGAGGTGAGCCAGTGTCAGAAAATGTTTTCCGATCTGGGTAACCTGGACCCTGCTCTCAAGTCTTTGGCCCAGACGTTGGAGGGAGTCAGACACCAGGTGGAGGATGTTTCCTTGACACTCAGAGACTACATCCAGAATATCCAAGCGGATCCCGCCAGAATGGAGTGGGTGGAGGAACGTTTGCACACTCTCAAGCGGCTCATGCGCAAGTATGGTGGTAGCACGCGAGAGATACTCGCCCACGCAGATGGATTGCAGCAGGAGCTGGAAGCGTCAGAAAGTGACGAAGTGGAGATCGCCGCAAGAGAAGAAGAGCTGGAGCAGATTCGCCGGCAGGCACTGTCGGAGGCTTTGGAACTTTCAAAACGTCGGCGGGAAGCCGCTCGCCGACTCAGCAAGGCCGTGGAAAAAAGCTTGGTCACCCTCGACATGGCAAAGTGCCGGTTCGAGGTGCGCTTTGACCAGGAAGAGGGCTCGGAACCCAGTAGGACCTTCCGGGCCTACGGGACAAGCACGGAGTGTGTCCGGGTGGATGAATACCTTTTGGATGAGAGGGGGGTGGACAGGGTCGCTTTTTTCTTTTCGGCCAACCCCGGCGAAGAACTCAAGCCCATGGCCAGTATCGCCTCGGGAGGAGAACTTTCCAGGATTGTCCTGGCCCTAAAGGAATTGTTGGCCCAGGAGACAGTGCATGAGACCCTGATTTTTGATGAGGTTGATGCTGGAATCGGCGGTCGCACCGCAGACAGGGTGGGACAGCGTTTAAGGGGCCTTGCCCGGCGACATCAGGTAGTTTGCATTACACATTTGCCTCAGATTGCCTGCTATGCGATCATCATTATGTGGTACGTAAGAGCTCTCGTAAGGGTCGAACCACCACAGCTATGCAGGAGTTGAGCGGCAAAGAACGTCTCGAAGAAATCGCTCGCATGCTGGGGGGGGCAAAGATTTCGACAAAAACTCGGCATCACGCCAGGGAGATGCTTGAGCAGGCACAGACATCAGCGGGCAGATAGCAGCAGGCAGTAGGCACTAAGTGGGCGCCAAGATCTCAGTACGGTGGGTTAAAGCAGCAATTCCGTCATTCCGGAAGGCGCGAAGCGACTGTCCGGAATCCAGAAAAAAGGTGGCTACTGGATATCCCGCCGCAGGCGGGACTTCGCCTAGTCCGGTATGACGTTTGTTGCTCTAGTAAGAATACTTTACCGAAAAATCCCTGAACTCCCCACTATACTCCTCCCAATCCACGCTTACCTCTGTTATGCGGGAATGGGGCGATCCCTGGTGGCACCAGCGGATCATATCCTCGACTTTTTCTTTCTCGCCTTCCAGGACAGCTTCAACTCGACCGTCGGGAGTATTCATAACCCAGCCAATAAGTTCTCTTTCCTGAGCGGCTCTCTGGGTGTAGGCCCTGAAGAAAACCCCCTGTACACGGCCCGATATGAGTACGCGCGCTCGTACCTTGTCCATGTGGATCGCCCCCCTACTCACCCAAACCTTGGCCTCTCAATGGTCATGAGCTCTGATTACTAAGAATAATTAAGTTTGGAGGTGTGTTGAATATCGAATATCGAACAGCAGAACAAGGAACCGCAGAAATTCATAATACGCCTATGCACTTGACTCCGCGAAAATCTCCTCTCCCCTTGGAAACTATGTCACAATTCGCCGAACCCGTCATTCCGGACGAGTCCGCCTCTGGCGGGCGAGGTCCGGAATCCAGTGAACGTTCAATATAATCAGATTCTTTCTGGATCCCGGCTCGCGTCCCGCTTTGCGGGACTTGGCCGGGATGACGAAGCGCGCCACAGTCTCTTGAGGGGAGAGGGGGCATGTGGTTATCATGCGGAGCTAAATAAATAGTCGTAATCATAATGATAACTTCGTCATTCGTTATTCCTTGTTCGACATTCTGCGGTTCGAAGGTGCCATCACTTCGTCAGTCTGACTCTTTCCCAATGAGCTCGAGAAACTCCTTTTCGTCAAGGAGTTGAATTCCAAGTTCGTGGGCCTTTGCTAACTTGGAACCAGCACCAGGGCCGTGAACAACATAATCGGTTCTCGAGGACACAGAGGAACCGGTCCTGCCGCCCAACGTTTCAATCCGTCTCTGGGCCTC
>JAUWKY010000123.1 GCA_030613915.1 Syntrophobacterales bacterium | reverse complement strand
AATCATATCCATATTTTTGTTGGCTGCTATATATAATTATTTGTTGACCGGTTCTTTTTTCTTCTCATTCTAGTCTGTTATCTACCATGGTTTTCCACCCCTCCATGCTGGCCACGAATAGGCTTGCCTTTACCCCTCCTTGTATGGTATGAAGCCTCAATTTTTAAAAACAGGTAAGGGTCCGGTGGAGGTTTCACCGAGCAGGGGAGCAAGAGGTGGTCAAGCAGCTTATTAACAGACCGGTTGCAAAGCTGTCTGTTTTATTCAGCGGATTTGGGTCCCCAGAAAATCGCCGACATGCCAGGGCCAGGATAAAATGGCCCGTGGTGATGACCACGTCTAATGGTCTGGTTGATGGTCAGACACATAATGTCAGTCTCGGAGGCGCGTTTATCCGCTGTCAGGAAAAGCCTGATTTGGAAGATAATTTTCGTCTGGTTATGAGTACCAAGGATCGTTTAGTTTTGGTCAACGCAGAAATAGTCTGGAGCAACGGTCGCAAGTCTGAAGGTAAGTCTGCCTACCATGAGATGGGTATCCGCTTTACGAAGATTTCCGGCAATGACCGCACTTTCCTCAGCGGCGTCATTTCAAATCACACCTAAAGTCATCGCGGCTAACAGAATAGCTCACAATCTGGCATTTTATACAGCGCCCTGATCTGGTCGATAACCGTATCAGGAAGATAGCGTCCCCAGAGCTTTATGGGCAAGCGGTCGATATGAATTTGAGGGCTTACTCCGACTGCAAAAAGATATTCGATGAGAAACTCCACATTCATGGGGATGTACCCTCTATAAACCTTGTTATCTCTCTGAGCTATGATTCTTTCTTCGTGAAGGCTGTTGCCCAGCTCTGACTCCACCATGTCAGCGAAGGTGGCAAGGATCAATTCGATTTTGAGGGTAGGTTTGGAGCCCTCCAGGAAAGGCTCCAATCCCTTTTTTAATTCTGCTTCAGGAAGACCACGTTCAAGGTATCTATCCCACGCCCGCAGGTCCATATAACTGCGGCAGACATGCTCTCGGTCCCAAGGCACTTCAATGATGAGGCTGGTAGCCTGGTAACTTCCTGAAAAATTCTCCCGGTCAATCACTCTGATGTTAGGATCTTTGGACAGTTCTTTTTCAAGCTGAGAAAGCTTGTCTGCGCCTGCAACAATCTTAAGTCCCCCAACGTCGTGAATCTTAAGAGCCGCTTTATCAAGTTCAATATTGTTATCTCTGAACCTCCCGGCAATGTCCTTCTCTGCAGTAATAAACTCGAAATCCATTTGTCTGGGTGGGGTGATGAGTTCTTTCAGGGGTACATTATGTTCTTGCGCGCGCTCCTCTGCCATCTCACGCGCCCGGTCTTGGACCAACTGGAAGATCCAATTGGCCACGTAACGGTTGGCCTTTTCAGCTATCCTTCTGGGACGTTTTACTCGATAGAGGGCCAAGAGGTGATCCTGTTGATCCAGACAAATGGCGCCATTGATGGGTGCTTCTCGGTAGAAGAACTCGGGATTTGTTTGGTAGAGATGAACCAGTTCTTTGGTGCGAGTATTACCATCCTGGGCGCTTTGGCAGATAGCATCACGAAGCTGGCCTTTGAACTGGATGCGTTCCTGTTGGAAAGGTTGCCCATGTGTCATCTTCAGCAAAGCCGTGGCTACAGCTTCAAGCGTCTGGCTCAGTACGAAGCCGTCGCAGATAAGCATTTTAGTGATGCGCATGCCATCGTCGGGCTCTAGTCGACCCAGAAGCCAACGCTCGGTGATATCAAATAAATCGTCTCGGTGTATGAAGGACGACAGGTACATGTTTTGTTAAGGAATTCCTCGGTGTATGCAGTTTTGGGTGCAGGGTTTTTTCAAAGCAGGAATCATGCCAAGCACACCTGGCGCTGGGTCATCAGCAATGTCTCATGGGTGATGACGAATTGGCCCCTATCGGTGGGCCATGTGATTTATGACAATCATATGGTTTTGCTGCTCTTCCCTGTGAATTTGTGGGGTATTATCTAAGGTAGAGGAAGGGGTCGATGTTGAATAAAGTGGTTGAGTCAGCCACAGCATTGATAGATAATCAATGCCAGCTGTCGCAACATGGATTCGCGAAATATCCTGGGTAAGGGTATTGGTTTCGCATGGAAGGAGAAGCCAATGGCAATAGTAGTAGATAAATATCGTGGAACGCAGACGTATAGTCTTGTTTACTGTAGGCTCCTTAATGCGGCCAGGAAGAAAGAGAGTGTGCCTTATGAAGAGATCGGGCAGATAATGGGCTTGGAAGCTCACCTAGGCATGGCCAAAGAGATTGGTCAGCTTCTCGGGGAGATAAATGAGGACGAGCACAATAATGGCAGGCCAATGCTCAGTGCTGTGGCGGTGGAGCCAACTACCAGAATGCCTGGAGAAGGCTTTTTTCAATTCGCCAAAGAGTTGAGTAAATTCGACGGAGAGACAGAGGAGGACAAGCGAGAATTTTGGCGAGATGAAATCCAGCGAGTGTACGAAATTTGGTAGGTTTTTATAGGAGAAACTGATGGAAAAACTCATAAGGTCTATGGCCAAGAAGGTGGATGCCGACGAAGCAGTAGGTTATTTGGTTTCGTGTTGCCTTAAAGATGTTGCTGGTGATTATCAGATTATGGCTGGTGCGAGAACGGCAGAAAAATTTGCATCGCCCTACCAGCTTTATGCTGGATTACTTGGCAAGCTATTTCACACCATCACTCAAGGTCACCCTGAGCCGCAGAAATTGCTACAGGAAGTACTTGACAGCGCTATTGGAGAGTTCAACCGGACACTAAAGGGCAACAAACAAACGTTAGATGAATTTACTGTAGTTGGAAAGTTGTAGATGTTACTTGCAGTGGTCAAGACCTGAGCCCGGCTTGGTATGATCGAAGCAGTGCTAAGGTTTGCCCCCTTCCACCTTGTATCCTGCCTCAAGGCCCCGAACCAGAGCGGTGAGCACTTCATTGACCGGGGAAGCCATTCCAAGGCTGGCAGCCATTCGCACCACGGCACCGTTGATCTGGTCGATCTCTGTCTTTTTCTGCCGTTTAACATCCTGCAACATGGAAGAGATATTGGCGGCTGTGGAGTTGCACACGGCCCTGACCCTCTCGATCTCCTCCGGTAGTTGCAGCTGGATCCCACAACCGCTTGCTACCTGGACAGCTTCCGCTACCGCACCATCCAAGACAGTCTGGCACGTGGGGATTTTGAGGAGCTCGCCATTTGGCACCCCCAGAATGGCGGTAAGGGCGTTGATGCCGACATTGACCACCAGCTTACTCCATAGAATAGGTTGGATATCATCAACGACTTGGGCTTGTAATCCCGCCCGGTTCATTGTGGTTGCCAGATTTTGGAGTAGTGCCCCGCCCGCCTGACTCGAATCGGTCCCATTAGCCTGTCCTAACCATATCTCGCCGTAGCCAGCGTGGCGCACACGCCCCACCTCCAACAAGGTGGCGCCATGGGAGGTGGCTCCGGCAAGAATCCGATTGCCACCGAAGAATTCGCTAAGTTTCTCTATGTTGCCCAAGCCGTTTTGTAGGGTCAGGAGGTGACTCTCAGGAGGAATGGCGTCTCTTAGCTTAGCAGCGACAACTGCAGTATCGCTAGCCTTGACGCACAGAATAAATATATCTGTAGAACTTATCTCAGTAAGGTAGGCTGTCGCCTTGATTGGAGTATGGAAAGCCTCTCTTTCTCCAGTGACGGCAATTCCTCTGTCCTGGAGCAGAGTGGCGCGTTTGGGCCGATAATCCAAAAGAGAGACCTCTTCTCCGGCCCTGGTCAGGTAAGCAGCGAGTAGGCAACCGATAGCTCCAGGCCCGATTACCGTAATAATCATGTCCAAAGTATCCGTTTTTTCTTATTTCTTTTCCCAGCGCAGTAGTTCGGTCACCTTGCTCAAGGTGCTCCCCTCTTTGATCTCTTCCCGAATGCGATTTTCTTTTTCCAACACATCCATGCCCCGGTTAGCGTACTCTACTGCCATGGCCCGGGGCAACACAACCACGCCATCCCCATCACCCAGTAGCCAGTCTCCAGTCTCCACCCGCAGATCGCCAACCGTCACCGGCACCCCAATCTCTCCGAAGCCTTTGGGCTCGCCAGCGTTGGGCATGACCAGTCTACTGAAGGCCGGAAATCTCAAGGCGACGATCTCATCGCTGTCTCGGAGGGCGCCGTCGATGACTACCCCAGCCAAGCCCTTTCGCACGGCCGAATGGGTGGCCAGTTCTCCCCAGAGGGCGGGGCCCACCCCTCCGGCGTCTATGACGATCACGTCACCTGGCTCGGCCACGTCAATGGCCTGAACCGGTTTGGCCCAATCGCCCGGATAGGTTCTTACAGTAATCGCCCTCCCCACCATCTGGATGCCTGGGAATAATGGCCGAATTCCTTGCAGAACTCCACCGCGGTGCAGAGCATCGGAGAGGTTGGCCGCAGACACCTGCTCCAGAATCCCCCGGATCTGAGCCTCTCCTCCCCTCTTGAAAAGGGTGGTGCTGATGCTCTTGCCAGTATCGAGTCCTTGGCGGATATCTCTGGCTGCCTGTTCAGGATCCAGAGCTTTGCTGATGGCACCACCGACAATTACAATGGCGGCGCCGGCCGCCACAGCCTCGCCGGCGGTTTCAGAGTTGATGCCACCGGCCACTCCCACCGGGATGTTCAATACCTGGCTCACCTGGCGCAAAGTCTCAAAAGGGTCCTTCCCTTGCATCTGTTCGTCAACGGCGCAGTGGATGGTCACATAGTCTGCGCCGAGTTCCTCGGCAAACTGCGCCCTGGACAGCACATCCTCAACCGCGATCATATCCACCACGATTTTAGCGCCATAGTTCTTGCCCGCCTGGATGCACTCCTGGATGGTGGCATCGCTGGCTGCACCGAGGACATCGACAATATTGGCACCGGCCTTTGCCGCGGCTTCAACCTCCACCCGGCCGGTGTCCATGATTTTCATATCCGCAACGATTGTGGTTTGAGGAAACAGCTTGCGCAGCTCCCGGACGGCATTGAGTCCCTCGCTTTTGATGAGGGGGGTGCCTGCCTCAATCCAGTTAACTCCACCGGCGATTCCGGCTTGGGCGTTTTTCAAAGCTCGTTGCAGATCAATAAAATCAAGAGCTAGTTGTAAGATTGGCTTCACACTTTCTCCTTTGTTATTCGATAACCGCATGCAGTCTTAATTCGCTATCAATCTCTTCTCCCCTATCCTGGCTGAGGGCGAGAACAACCGCCTCCAGGAAAATGAAGGCAGCCTGCTCAAACAGGGAGCCAGCCATCTGGGAAGAGACTGGTTCACTATCGCGGCGAAGTTTGGTGGTGCCAGGCAGATGAATGCTATGGTCTGCCAGTGGAGCTATTCTCGTGCCCAGATGCCCCAAGATGGCAAAGATCATTGCACCCCGATTCTTGGCTATCTGTACTGCTTCAAAAGTGGAGGCGGTTTCCCCGGAACCGCTCAGGACCACAAGCATGTCACCTTCGCCAATGGCAGGGGTAATGGTTTCACCGCAAAAATACACCCGGTAGCCAAGGTGCATTAACCGCATGCAAAAACAGCGGAGTAAATAGCCCGATCTTCCCTGAGCCGAGCAAAAAATGGCATTGGCCGCCTCGATCCTACTGATAAAATTCTCTAGGGCTTCATCGCTAAGGCTCTGCAGCAACCGTCGGTTCTCCTCCAAGATGCTGTCGATTTTTTCTTGGCTGGAGAGTTTTCCTGATTTTACACGAGTATTTGGTTTCGGTTGTCGCATCAGAGTTACCTCTCGAAAAGATTAAGAAAGCCAGGGTTTCAATGGGTTGACAACTCCCGGGCAGACCGGGACTCAAGTCCCATATGCTCACTCTATTATCTTAATGAGATGCCAGACTGGAGACCTGAAGCGAAAAGACAGATTGGTCCGAGAAAGGTCGAGTAGCCAGGAAAAAAGCCCTCCCAACCGAGTCGAGAGGGCGATCTCAAACGTCATTTGCAGTGGAAAAAGCCTTCCCGTCTCAGTCCAGCACCTTGGATCCAAGCGGTTTGCCCCCCACAAGGGGAGATTTTATACAAGCAACTTATATTTCAATAGTATAATCAGCGAGTTTTGTCAAATCAAATCACTGCTCAACCGTCTTGGCTCTTTGCTCCCTCATTTGTTTCCAGATGGCAATTACAGATGTCAGACTGGTTTCAATGAGAAAAGGGTTTTTTGTGCTTGTTTGTCCCTTCTGCCTCTGCTATTCAAAACGTTTACACTACACCACCCTAGGAATGAAATGAAAACCGTAAGCCAACAAGCGACATATCGTAATCAGCCCGTGGCAGGAGCTGTGTGTGTGTTGGGTGCCTCGTTCACCTTTGCGGTGCTGGGAGCTCTTGTAAAGGTTGTCTCAGTCTCGCTCAGCAATGAGATGGTTGTGTTCTTTCGAAACTTCTGCGCACTTCTCTTCATTCTACCCTGGATCTGGTACCGCCGTCCGCCGGGAGGAGTTCGAACATCATATCTCCCACTCCACTTCCTGCGCAGTATGGCAGGGCTTGGAGGTATGTATTGCTTTTTCTATGTTATTGCTCACCTGCGACTCTCTGAGTCCTTTCTGCTTATGGCTACTGCCCCTTTATTCATTCCAATAATTGCATATGTGTGGCTCCGTGAGCCAGTTGTGCAAAAGGTACGAGGGGCAATTGTTATCGGTTTCATCGGCATCATCCTGATTCTCAAACCTGGAATGGGAATACTTCAGCCGATTGCATTCATTGGTCTGGGGGCAGGCATTCTCGGCGCCTTGGCCATGGTCAGCATCCGACGCATGTCCTCATCGGAGCCTACCATCCGGATCGTTTTCTATTTTACCGTGTTTGGTACCATGATCTCCGCAGTGCCCCTGGTCTGGTCGTGGCAGTCACCGAAAGCGGAAATATTGTGGCTGCTCGTTCTCATGGGTTTGCTGGCCACAGTGGGCCAATTTCTGCTCACCAAGGGCTATAGCCTTGCTCCG
>JAUWKY010000303.1 GCA_030613915.1 Syntrophobacterales bacterium | reverse complement strand
TTTTGTGTCTGAAGGGTCTATGTCCAGTAGAGTTACTCCAGCGAAATCCACTGTCTTATACTCTTTGAGATTTCTCAGATCATGCAGGTATTTGCTGATCAAATCCAACTGACTCTTCATAATAGACAATTTTTCCTTTGTGTTCTCTTCCTCGGTGCTCGCCGATAACAGGTCAACATATCCGGTTATCACTGTTAAAGGTTGACCAAGCAAATGCGCAACTGTAGTCGTAGTTTTAACGACCCCTTGAAACCTATGATCTTTGATCTGTCCCCAGCCGAATCTTCTGTCTTTGCCGCTCCTTCTATCGGTACCACTCCTCCTGTCCGTACCTGTCCTCCTATCTTTATCTGAGCGTCTGTCGCCCTTTTTTCTTCGATCTCCAGAGGTGGAGGGTTTATCCGTCATCGCTCACCCTAAACATGAGATGCAATAGACACTCGCTCTTTATGGGCGTGGTCGACTTAGAAAGCTTTTACGCAAGAACGAAGGCTATTAGTATTAAAAGATCATGCCAAGATAGAGAAAAGAGATAGATAGCTTTTTATTTCAGTGAGTTATGTTAGCGCAGGAAGCGAGACTACTTGTGGAAATTGAGTAATTAAAGGCAAAGAATGGGTAGAAAATTACCACTTTTTGAACGAACCGAGAGGGGAGAGTAGGTTCTCAATTGACTGGAGGATTGCAGGATGAGCACATGACCAGGTCACGCCTCGGGCATCCTATACTCACTAAAAAGACGCCTTTACAATGTTGCCTCAATAAAGGAAGCTTGAAAGTTGGGAGGACTCCTCTTATATGATTGAGATTACCAGAATAACAATGAAATGTGCAAGGGATGATTAGGTGAGATCAGCGAAAAGCAAGTTGAAACCTGCCCAATTGCTGGTAGAACACAGTGGCCTTTTTCTTGAGAAGACCTTGCCAGGCCCGATCTTGGATCTCGCCTGTGGTGAAGCCCACAACTCCATTTATCTGGCCCTGAAGGGACTGAAGGTGATCAGTGGAGATCTCTCCAGTGAGGCGCTGGAGAGGGCAGGGGAGCTTGCAGCGGAGTGCGGCGCAGAGATTAGTGTGTGGCAAGTGGATCTTGAACCAGAGGGAGTCAATCCCCTGCCCGAGCATGCTTACGGGGCAATTCTGGTTTTTCGCTATTTGCACAGGCCCCTGATACCCTGCATAAAAAAGGCTTTGAGAAAAGGGGGATTGCTGCTATATGAGACCTTCACCGCTGAACAGCCCCGATTTGGCAAGCCTCGCAATCCAGATTATCTGCTCCAATCAGGGGAGTTAGGTCACATATTCGCAGACTGGGAGGTCATTCATTACTTCGAGGGTATCAAGGAGAACCCCACCAGAGCGGTGGCCCAGATCATCTGCCGGAAACCGACCTAAGCAGCAGGAAGCGGGCAGGTGGCAGCAAGCAGTAAACAGTAGGTATTCGAAATAATCGCCAAGATGAGTAATGTGTGAGAGAGCCGCCAACGTGGTTTTCTTTTGTCCTTCTGCCAGCTGCTAGCTGCTTTCTGCCTGCTAGTGTACCGCCGAAGAATCTCCGGGGATGGTGAATACTGATGTCGCTACGAAACTTCGTAATACTTCTCGTTCTCGGCCTCATCTGGGGGGCATCTTTCCTCTTCATCAAGGTGGCGGTGGCCACTATTCCACCTTTTACCGTGGCTTTCGGACGAACAGCACCGGCCGCCTTGGTGCTTTATTTGGTCTTGCGCTCCCGGGGACTGAGGATGCCCTCCTTCGGTCCTCTATGGGGATCATTTTTGCTGATGGGCCTTTTCAACGGTGCTCTGCCATACACCCTCATAACCTGGGCTGAGATACACATAGACTCTGGACTGGCCGCGATTATCAATGCGCTCATGCCACTGTTCACCGTTCTTCTGGCCCACTTCTTCACCCAGGATGAACGGCTCAACTTTATGAAAATCGCGGGTATTTTCTTGGGGTTTCTCGGAGTGCTGGCACTCTTTGGTCCTGCGGTTTTGAAGGGCCTTGGCACCCATGTGTTTAGTCAGTTAGCGGTCATGGGCGCTGCCTTGTGCTATGCCATTTCAGTCATATACGGACGGCGCCTACGAGAAATTACCCCTTGGGTGTCCGCCACCGGTCAACTTATTTGCGCTGCATTTCTGACCCTGCCAATGAGTCTCTTGATCGATGCTCCTTGGGAGCTGTCGCCGACACTTCTCGCCCTTGGCGCCCTGGCCTGCCTTTCTCTTCTGGGAACAGCCTTGGCTTATATACTCTATTATTATTTGCTCGCCCGAATAGGTGCCACCAATGTTAGCCTGGTGACCTATTTGCTTCCTATAACTGGGGTCTTCTGGGGTGCTTTTTTATTAGGCGAGAGGCTCCACTGGAGTGCGTTCTTGGCGCTAGGACTGATCCTTGCCGGTATAGCTGGGGTGAACAATGGGACGGTAAAGTTGCCATTCAGTAGCAAGATAGGGGTCGAACCTGCGGCCAAGTAGCGACAGATACCTGTATAAGAATCGTCATACCGGACACGACTCAGTCGTGATCCGGTATCCAGTAGTTCAGGTTTCAGCTTTTATGTTTTTTTCCTGACACCTGACACCTGAAACCCTGTGATTTGGTTTTTAGAATTTGGGGTTTCATAAGCATCCGCCGATCATCAATCACTCCCCGCTCCGATAAACCGTGGTGTTAGGGTGAAAAGCCTGCCAGGCAAACCAATAGACATAGATGTGGGGAACCTCTCCGCCCCGACCATCTCTGACCGCCACCACTTCTCCTTCAGCACTCACTTCGATATGGATGGATTCTCCACCCAGGGAGTCTGCAGTGATGCCTGGTTTCTTCTGCAATTGAGCAAGAGGATAGGCTCTGGTTTCGTTCTTCACCTCGATGCCAATGACCCTCTCTTTGGGGGAGAGGTCTTTTCGCACTTCACCAACCGGAAACCAAATCGTTCCTACCCTGTAGTAGCCAGCGTAAGGGTCTCTGGAATAGTCCCGGGAATATCCGGTTTCTGTGGACAGAACCAGGGTGTCCGGATGTCTTTTTCTCCAGGTTTTCCATGAAGTTCTGTTGGAGGGTAGTTTCCTCAGTTGTTTTCCTACCAGGGCTCCCGTAACGGCCTTTTCCAGCAGCTGTGACCAGAGGCTCTCGGTCTGATGATCGTAAAGCAGTACGTTGCTTTTGTAGAGCCGACCAGAAACTCCGAAGGTATACTCTTTCCCATCGATGTTCCGAGAGTAGACTACTCCCGACTGGGTAAGGGGTCAGAATGTTACCGCAATCGGGATACCATTGACGGAATCATTGACAATTTCATGCAAGTTCAGGATTCTGATAGGGTATGCTCTTGCTT
>JAUWKY010000274.1 GCA_030613915.1 Syntrophobacterales bacterium | reverse complement strand
GAAGTTTACTCAGATAGTGACGCCATAGTTATGGCCGTACCGGCCGGTGGAGTCCCAGTCGCAAAGGTTCTTGCAGAGCAGCTCGATCTTCCCATGGACATAGCGGTTGTAAGCAAGATCACCCTGCCGTGGAATACGGAGGTTGGCTACGGGGCCGTGGCCTTCGATGGAACCGTGCGACTCAACAACGATCTTGTGGTGCGGCTTGGACTTACCGAAGAAGAGATTCAGCAAGGAATCAGTAAAACCTCGGCCAAGGTTGCACACCGCGTGAAAAATCTCCGCGGTGAGCAAGCCTTTCCAGACCTCTCTACATCTCAAATCATACTGGTAGATGATGGCCTTGCCTCGGGGTTTACCATGCATGTGGCAGTTGAAGCCCTGCAGAAGGCAGGTACGAAAAGCATCACTGTGGTAGTGCCTACTGGTCACCAGCGTTCGGTAGAGAGTATCGCCGTTGAAGTAGACACCCTCTATTGCGCCAATATTAGGGGTGGCTACCATTTTGCGGTGGCAGACGCCTATGAGCGCTGGTCAGATGTAGGTGAGAAAGAGGTGGTCTCTCTGTTAGCAGGTGCCTTAAGCTGAAAAAGCAGATACTATTGAGAACGGTTTATTCAACTTCGAAAACCTGGTTCTTCCCCGCGTAGCGGGATCTTCGAAGGGCCAGTCCAAGATCCCGCCTTGCGGGGGTCAGAGTTCAATGGCTCTGCCGTTACCGGTGGCGAGCTTTTATGGAGGTTTCAGGTGTCGGGTGTCAGGTGTCAGGAAAAAAACACAGAAAGTGAAACCTGAACACTGAAACCTGAACACTGAAACCTGAGATTTGGTGCTTGGAATTTGATATTTTACAATGCTCCACCACTCCATCATTCCAGCTGACTGCCGCAAGAGGGGGAAGACCATTGAAGCCCCCTCAGGGGGCAGCCCAAAGCCTGGTCCTTTGGCCAGGATTCTTTACTATCCTGTTTAAGTGGGGAATCCAATGCAAGTTCAGATGTCGGACTTTATTCCCTTTCTTTCCTGGATTCGGGCTTATAGCCGGCGCCACGTCAAAGCCGATCTGGTGGCCGGGCTGACGGTGGCGGTGGTGGCGGTGCCTCAATGCATGGCCTATGCTCTCATCGCCGGTCTTCCAGTGCAGTACGGGCTTTACGCTGCCATTGTGCCGGCCATTATCGGTTCCCTGTGGGGAAGCTCAGCTCAACTAATCACCGGCCCTACCACCGCAATCTCACTGGTGGTGCTAAGTAGCCTGGTCAGATTGGCCCCACCAGGTAGTGAGCATTATATAGAACTCGCCTTTTTCCTCGCCTTGATGGTGGGAGTCATTCAGATTGCTATGGGAGTGGCCCGATTGGGCTCCCTGTTGAATTTTGTTTCCCATTCAGTAATCCTCGGATTTACCGCGGGCGCAGCCGTTCTGATCGGTTTCAAACAGATTCCCAACCTGCTCGGCCTAAAGTTAGAGAAGACTAGCGTATTTGTTGAATCCCTGGTGCAAATTGCCAACCATGTACACGAAACCCATCTTATTACTTTCGCGCTGGGGCTTGGAACTGTAGCGGTTATCATATCCTTAAGGAAGCTGCGCCCGTCATGGCCGGGGACGTTGATTGCGTTGGTGGTGATTGGTGGGGTAGTAGCGCTCTTCAAATTGGATGCTCAAGGGGTAGCTGTGATTGGAGCCATTCCGCAAAGCCTGCCACCTTTTCATTTTCCTAACATCCACGGCCTGGAGATTGAGGTGGATATTGCAGATCTTGCGCCGGGAGCTCTCGCCATAGCTATACTTGGACTCATGGAGGCGGTATCCATTGCCAAGTCCATTGCTGGCCAGACCCACCAGCGGCTAAACGTCAACCAGGAGTTTATCGGTCAGGGTCTGTCCAATATGGCGGCTTCATTGTTTAGCGGTTATGCGGGAAGCGGGTCTTTCACCCGCTCGGCAGTAAACTTCAGCTCAGGAGGCAAGACCCCCATGAGCGGAGTTTTCTCGGGCATCACAGTGGCCGTGCTGGTTCTACTGGCCGCTCCCCTTGCGGCTAAACTTCCGGTGGCAGCCCTGGCTGGAGTGCTCATGGTGGTGGCCTATCAAATGATACAAACAGAAGATATAAAAAGGGCCATACGAGCAACCAGGTCCGATGCTGCGGTTTTGACGGTGACTTTTCTCTCGACTCTCTTTTTACACCTGGAGTTTGCTGTTTACGTGGGAGTTTTGCTGTCCATCGGTCTGCACCTGGCAGAGACGGCTCATCCACGTATTTATTCCAGTGTGCCGGACCTGAAGACCGGAAGGATGGTTGGCACGGCCCGCAGTAGAATTTGTTGCCAGATGGATATTGTGACTGTCGAAGGTGCCGTATTCTTTGGTTCAGTAACCTTCGTGTTGGAGGACCTTGAGCGACGATTAAGAAACCACCCTCGCATGGCTAACCTTCTTATTCGATTACATCAGGCCAACATCCTGGACGCCAGTGGGATACACGCCCTGGAGGTTCTTCTGGACGAGATCCGCGAAAGGGACGGTGGTCTTTATTTCGCCGGCGTCAAACCCAAGGTCTTTCAGGTATTAAAGAATTCTGGATTACTGCGCGAGGTTGGAGAAACCCATTTCCGCACCACCACTGGTTCCGCCATCAGGCAGGCGATGCGCGAGTCCTTCTACCCGGCGATATGCGCTACTTGTGAGTATGTAGTATTTGTTGAATGTCCCGAGCTGAAGCAGGGGAATTGGGAGGTTTTGGGGGAAGGGGTGAGGCCGCGCAAGTGCGAAAGTCAGCGGCAGGAAAAACATACTACATAAACAAGAGGAAGAATGTGAGGATCCTTACTTACAAGCATGAGAAGACTGCTGTTGAGAAAGTGCTGCGCATTGGAGCTGAAATGTCGCAGAGCCTGGATGCTGAAATCTGTTTTCTAACCGCCCGGAGTGGCACACCTGCAACTGAGGAGCCGCCGCTAGTGGGTGTGGATATCCCCTGGGAGCAGAGAGGTAAACTTCAACCGGGAATTCAAATCCTCACCCAGGCAATGGAACTTCTCACCAAAACAGGATTCCTTTCACCACAAGATAGCATCAACATTCGAGCCGTGCGAAATGGCTATTTATTCTTGGGTGCAACACCCTCAGGTCGTCGTGTGCCTTTCTACGAACGGTACGGCCATCTGATAGAGGTGTTGAATTACGAGGTGGATGAACACCAGCAAGACTTGGTGGTTGTTGGTGCTCCCAGAAGACAGGGTCTAGGACGGTTCGTTTCGGGTGACAGAGCGAACCACTTAGCCCGTGACCTGCATGTTTCAGTCTTCCTGGTACGAGGCGGTGATTTGAATAGTCGTTTTCTGGTCTGCGCTGACGGCTCGCCCTCAGCTCGCCGCCTCTTCCCACTTCTCAAACAGCTCCTCCCTGCGGTTCGTGGACCGGTGGATCTTATTTGGGTGCGAGAACCAGATGCAACCGAAGAGGAAACAGGAGCGGGCAACGAATGCGTGCAGCGAGCACGTGCCTGGTTGGACAGCTGCGGCAAGGAGGGTGATTTGCTCTTGCGTGAAGGAGATCGTCCCCAGGAAGTGATACTAAAAGAAGCGGGAGATGATTCTGTGATAGTAATGGGAGGGAGCCTGCGGCATGATGTGCACCACAGGGTGCGAGGGAGTTTACCACTTCAGGTCCTGGCAAAAACAGAATCCAGCCTCTTGTTGGCCAAGCTTCCGCCCG
>JAUWKY010000229.1 GCA_030613915.1 Syntrophobacterales bacterium | reverse complement strand
TGATTTGTAATTTCCATAAACTCCCGCCTCTCCATAGCACGAACGAGGACGAGCTGAATCTACAATCTGCAATCGGCAATCTATCCTCTGCCCTGGCTTTTTGAACTCCGCACTCCGAAATTCGAAATCCGCAATCTATCCTCTGCCCTATGCCTCTCCCAGCTTAATCCTCGGATCCACCACCATGTAGAGCAGATCGGAGATAAAGGTCCCGACCAGCACCAAAATCGCTGATATAAAATTAACTGTAATTATAAGGGGATAATCCCGAGCAAGAATCGCCTCGTAGGCCAGGCGCCCAATTCCTGGCCAGGCGAAAATGGATTCGATGATCACCGAACCACCGATGAGTCCGGGTAAAATCAGGCCGAACATGGTTACAAATGGTAAAAGCGCATTACGCAGGGCGTGTTTGTAATGCACCTGTTCCTCAGAAAGCCCCTTGGCCCTAGCGGTGCGAACATAATCCTGGCCCTCCACTTCCATCATCTGATTACGTACATAACGTGATAGCACAGCTATTCCCGCTGTTGCTCCTAGAATTGAAGGGATCACCAGGTGCCAGACTCGATCCATGACCCTGGTAACGACACCGGCTCCGCTCAACCCAAATGTTTTCATGCCAATAACCGGGACATGAAACGTACTCACCACAAAAATGATCAAGATGTACGCAAAGAAGAATCCCGGTATAGAGATAAGCAGATAAGCAAAGAAGGTGGTGGTTCGATCGTATACACCACCTCGCCGTATGGCCGCCTGAATGCCAACTGGAAAAGAAAGGGTCCAGGTGATCAGGGTACCGACTATGAAAAGCGGCAGACTGTTGAGAAAACGATCGTACAGCTTGGCCAGCACGGAGCGACCGTCTTTCCATGACACGCTTTTTCCGGTGAACAGATCCCGGTAGAAAAAAAAGTACTGCTGGTGGAGTGGTTTATCCAGGTGAAACTGCTGGCGAAACTGCTCCAACACCTCTTTGGTGAATTTTGGATTGAGAGGATCAATCTGACTGGGCTCTCCCGGCGCCAGATGTATGACGGCGAAGGAAATCACCGAGATGAAGAAAAGGGTAATCGTTTTCTGCACCAGGCTCCGTCCAAGAAAAGCAAGCATCTACTAGCCCTCCGCCTGAAAGGTTGGCACATCTGGCAGTTTGATCCATTTGTTGAAAAAAAAGGTATAATTGCCGGTTTTGGTTGGCCTTATCTTTTCATATTGTACTTTACCAGAGGGATCCCTCTCCATGCTGACTATGCGTTTGTCCAATAATGCCGTCCACTTTCGAACAAAAAGAAAGGTGTAGGGCTGCTCCGCAGCTATTATCTCGTGCAACCGGCGGCAGTCTGACACCTGCCGCGCTCGGTCATATTCCTGTCTAATCCTTATTATTAGATCGTCTGCTTCTTTGTTTTTGAACCCAACGAAATTGAGCTGATATGGCCCTGTCTGACTTGAATGCCAGATCTGATAGAGGTCCGGCTCAATGCCCATGCTCCAGCCAAGTATCAAAGCGTCAAAGTCTAGCTTGTTTACTCTCTCCTGGATGAACACAGCCCACTCGATCAGGTCTGTTCGAACGTCAACGCCTATCTTACGCCAGGAGTTCTGGGCTATAGACAGGATCGCCTTGCGGATGTTGTTGCCTTGGTTGGTGATCAGGGTAAACTGAAGCCGCTTGCCGTCTTTCTCCAGCCACCCATCTTGGTTACGGTTCCAGCCCGCTTGAGCCAGCAACTGCAACGCACCTTCTGGATCGTAGGGAAGCGGCTGGATTGCATGGTCATAGAAGTCGGTCTGCTTGGGAAATGGTCCGGTGATCTTTCCCCCCTGGTTGTAGAGGACGTAGCGGATAATCTTTTCCACGTCGATGGCCATGCCCAGGGCCTTGCGCACCCTCAGGTCGGCGAAAGGCTGTCGCCGCAGGTTGTAGCCAATATAGGTGTAGCCAAAACTCAGCCCGTCAAAATATTGGTACCTGGGGTCATTTCTGAGGCGGTGAACTTGGTGGGGCTGGACCCCATAGCTGTCTACGGTTCCAGCATAAAATTCCATTTCTTGGGTCAACATATCTGGAAGGATACGATAGGAATACCTCAGATAGTTTGGCGGGCCTTCCCAGTAATCATCAAAACGATCAAGCAAAATGTACTGGTCGGACTTCCACTCCCGAAAGCGGAAGGGCCCGCAACCAATGGGGTCTCGATTGAAATTGCTCTGCCTGATGGACATGTTTTCGTCATCCAGGCCACGTCTCTGAGCCTCAGCCCGTAGTGCCTCAGAATTCAGCAGATGCTCCGGCAGAATCCCCATCATCCAGGTTCCCAGCGCCGGCGAGTAAAGACGTTTGTAGACTACACGGACGGTTAAAGGATGCAACACTTCCACCGTTTTAACCGGCTCATAGTCAGGTAGCCGTGGTGAGACATTGGCCGCATCCATGATGGCATCGTAGGTGAACTTGACATCATAGCCATCAAAGAGGGGGCCGTCATGGAATCTTACCCCGGGCCGAAGTTTGAAAAGAATGACGGGATTGTGCTCCACCGGCGGCAGCAGGATCTTGGCATACTCCTTCTGCTTTGATTCAAACTCCGCAGGTTTTACTCCGACAAACCGTTCAGCCTGGAAGGATGCAAAATAGGAAGCACCCAAGAGTTTTTCCAGATTGTCAAATATATCCTGATCCACCCGCTTAAGCCTCAGCTTGATTCTCGGGGGAGCAGAGATCTGCAGCCGCACTTTGACCTTGTTGCCGTCCGGTAGGGTTTCAATGACCTCTTCCAGCAGCTGCTGTGCCGGCAAAACCTCTATCGCCTCAATGTTGCTCAGTGACCGAGACAGTGAATCTGTGCCCTCAGCGTTCCTGCCTCTGGCCTGAATAATCAAGGCGGCCAACCCGTCAGCATTTGGGTGCCCAAAATTGGGAACCTCTGCCCGATCATTTACATAAAAGTAGGCCTCCTCGTGAATCTCCCAGCTGGTTGCCAGACGAGGACGGAAATTCAGATTTTCGTCATAGTCAAGCAGTCCCTCGAATACCAGCCCATTGATATCACTGCTGGCACTGTCCGCTGAGAGCGCGGGATTGAGCACCTGCGCGTCACCAATGGACGCAGTGACATATTCTTCCAGCCTCTCCGGATTACCCCTGGTCTGCTCCTCGTAGGTGGGCACCCAGAAGTAAGACTGCAGCAGGAAAAGGAGGACAATGATAGGAAGACCTATAAGTAATCGCCGTGTGGTCAAAGAATCACCTCTATAAGAGAAGGTTTGGCATGAGAAGGCGGTTTCTCAAGCCTCGACCCGGCGCCCGGGCGCAGTTGCTAATTCTATTCGTTTTCCAAGTGACTGTCCACACTTGTCCTTGTTATTTGACGCCTAGAAAGAGAAAGAACAGGAGGCAGACGGCAGTTAACAGTTGACAGTTTCTGGAATAGACGAATCGTCTTTTGCTGCTTGCTGCCCGCCTGTCCCGAGCGTAGTCGCGGGGCTGCAAACTGCCCACCGGGCTATGGGTTCCGCATCGCCCGTTTTGAACTTACTTTGATGAACCAGAACCCCAAGACTAACAAAACTATAAAAAGAATACTGAGGATATTGAAATAGCGGGAGATGAACTGATTTATGGTCGAACCAAAGAAATAAAATAGCCCAGCCACCAGGAAGAATCTGGCACTGCGGCTCAGAATAGAAGCGATTACAAAACGAAGAAAACCAAGAAGAAAAGCGCCGGCACTAATGGTAAATACCTTGTAGGGAATGGGAGTGAATCCCGCCACTGCCACCGCCCACACATCCCAACGCTGATAATGGCGTTCTACCAACTGAATACGCTCGGCCCGCACCCAGCGCTCCAGAAGGGGCCGGCCACCGATACGCCCAATCCCATAGCCGAGCATACCCCCCAGGGTGGATCCCAGGCTGCAGATGAGCGCGTACCAAAAGGACATGGGTGAATTCGCCATACACAAAGCTATGAGAAGAACATCCGGAGGAATGGGGAAAAAAGAAGATTCGCAGAAGGCAAGCACAAAAAGAGCCAGCCCTCCGTACGGGGTATTGGCCCAGTGCATCACCCAGACGCTCAAATCTTTTACCCAGTCAAAGATTTCCATTAACGTCTCAACTCCCTCTCCACCCATTGGGGGGAGAGGGCCATAAGCGCTAAGTTATTTTGTAAACGTTCACAGGTTGCATTTATGCCATACGGGGTTGTTTTGAAAGATGAACGTCGAACATCGAACATCGAACGTCCAATCACGCCAAGGCGTGAAAAAAACAAACACCCAATACCGAACATTCAACAGCTATTTCTTTTTCTTTTCAGCCGTTTTGATACTCGTAACGAAAATCTTAATTAATTCCTCTGTTTCCTGTAAAATATCATTTAGTAGTTCAGGTTTCTTGATGAGTGGCACACGCTTAATAAGTTTTAACCATCTCTGGGTCTCCCTAAGTTCCTTTAATGAAATACGAAGCTTATGGCTAAAGTCCTTTGGGGACTCCGCTGCCTGAGTTTCACCATGGTTTGGATAAGGTGAAGTTCCCG
>JAUWKY010000183.1 GCA_030613915.1 Syntrophobacterales bacterium | reverse complement strand
TGGTTCGCACTGAGTATCAGGGAAAACCTGTAACCGTATTGCTCGACTGTGGCTATTCTGTGCCGCCCAGATTTTGGCAACTGGGGCTGGATGTGGAAACCCTGGACGGTATTTGGATATCACATTTCCACGCTGACCACGCCTTTGGCCTTCCTGCCTTGCTCGTGCGTTTTTGGGAAGAAAAAAGAAAAAAGGACCTTTATTTTCTAGGACAAAAAGGAATCGAATCCTTCGTTCTGAAGTGTCTAGATCTGGCCTACCCTAACTTTCTACCACGATTAGAATTCTCATTACGGTTCATGGAAGTTGAACCAGGGGAAACTGTAACGGCCCTGGGGTTGTCCTGGAGAACTGCGGTTAACGATCACCCGCAGAGGGACTTGGCCCTGAGACTGGATGCGGAAGGCAAGTCAGTGTTCTACAGTGGTGACGGCCGCCCCACTTCTGAAACCCGTGCTTTGGCAGAAGGCGTCCACCTCATTGTCCACGAGGCTTTTCACCTTTCGAAAGACATTCCAGGACATGGGACCATAGCCGGCTGTATGGAGATGGCCCGAGCCTGCAGGGTGAAAAGACTTGCCGTGGTTCATATTCAGAGGAATGTCAGGCGAGAACGGTTTGATGAGATTAAAAAACTGGTGAATTCTGTAGAGGATTTCGAGATATTAATTCCTGAACCCGGAGATCAGGTCACAATATGAGCCTGACATGGAAGGCGTGGGGCGCAATGAGATCTAGTTCAAGGGGGGAAAAGAAGTTGTTGGAGGTTTGAGGTTGGAGGCAACAGATCATACTAACAAAGTGACTTCTTGACTCTCATTTCGAAATGGAGCGCTTGAGTATGAGTGCTCTTATAATAAAGGGGGCACAGCCATGACAGATTATCTCTTTCCATTTGAAAAACTCGATGTTTGGCAACTCGCAGTAGACCTCGCAGAGTTTGTTCTCGGTTTACTCGAACAACTCCCGCAGAATAAGCATATCCGGCTGATCAGTCAGATGGAGGCGGCGGCAACGTCGCCTGCACAGAATATCGCTGAGGGAAAAGGCCGCCAGTACAAGAAAGAATTTATCCAATACCTTCACATAGCTCAGGGATCACTTTATGAAGTGGTTACACTTAATGAAGTCTTTCGCCGTAGGAAGCTTTTCCGAGAAGAAGATGCTATAGGGGTCAGAAAGAGGTGCGAACAAGTAGACCGAAAACTCAACGGCCTGATTAATTCCTTGCGAGGAAGGAAAAAGTTACAAACCTAAGAAAGAGACACAAACAGAAGCTCGAAGAGAGATCTCTTTGCCTCCAACCTCCAACCTCTAACCTCCAACCCACAGTCTTTAACATATAAATTGCCTCCAACCTAAAGCGGAGCGCTCCTCCAACCTCCAACGGGCCTTGAGGCCCTATGCCCCTTTTTTTCATCTTGCATTGCACCCGTCCCTGTGATACCAAATCTCCAACCTTAAGGGACTCGACAGAAAAATAATCGGGACGTAGCGCAGTCTGGTCAGCGCACCTGCCTTGGGAGCAGGGGGCCGGCGGTTCAAATCCGCCCGTCCCGACCAGTATAAAATAAGGGATCTAGCCAGATCGGCTGATCCCTATTTTTGTGTTTGGTTGCGGGTCTTGGTTGCGGTTTTGCTTTTTTGGGGAACTTGAAACTGTTGACTTTTGTATATTAAGGTAATATACATAGTAATGAGGTGAACCATGGCTGTCGATCAACTACTCAAGTGCAAGGGGTTCCAATGGGATGAGGGAAATGCGGGAAAGAACTGGATCAAGCACAGAGTTTATGACTCAGAGTCTGAGCAGGTGTTCTTCAATCGTCCCTTAGTCGTTGCGGAGGACGAGAAACACTCTGAAATCGAACGCCGATATTACGCCTTGGGCCACACCGATGGAGGCCGTAGCTTGTTTGTAGTGTTTACCATTCGCGGTGATCTAATTCGGGTGATTTCAGCCCGCGATATGAATCGCCGCGAGAGGAGACTGTACGATGGAAAAAAAGAAGAAGGTTCCGAAGTTCAAGAATGAAGATCAGGAGCGGGACTTTTGGGCAGAGCACGACTCCACCGAATACATCGACTGGGCGAAAGTAAAGCGGCTTAGATTAGCGAAATTGAAACCTTCCACCAAGACCATTTCCGTGAGACTTCCAGAGTCGATGCTTGATGATCTAAAACTTTTAGCTAACAAGCACGATGTCCCGTATCAGTCTTTGCTGAAGATCTTTCTGGCGGAGCGTATTGAAAAGGAGTTACGATCGCACTAGCATTGCATGGCCAATGAAGGTTCAATCTGCGCTTGTCTGCGCCAGCCCGCCATGCGAGCAAGGCGAGGCGGGCGGGTGTGTCTGCGGTTAACTCCCGCTCTGTGGTCTCTGTGTCTCTGTGGTGAATATTACTGCGCTACTTCGGGCCGAACAACTCAAACACCTCAGGTTCCTTATCTGGTGGACTGGCTGTGGAAGGTTCAGACTTTTTTTTGGCATTCTTTGCAGTTTCCACTTGGGAAGGTTTCGATTGCTTTCTCTTCGCAGAGCCGACAACAAAGCTTCGGGGCATTGGTTTCTGAGTGTGGAGGAGCTTGTTGGGAATACGGATTTTGTCACCTACAGAGATACGGTTTGGCTTGAGTTTTGGGTTCGCCTTGGTCAGAGCACGCCAGTTCTCTACTTCTCCCGTGTACCACTTGGCGATAATCGAAAGTGATTCTCCTGGGTACTTGACTTTATGGTAGTAGTACGAAGTACTCGGTTTAGCCTTGCCTGCCTGGGCTTTTCTGGTTTTGTGCCTCTTGGCAACCGCGTCCACGAACTCCTTAGGCATCGCTTTTTTGGTGTGAAGGAGGTTTTTGGGTATTAGGATAGTAGTCCCGATGGTGATACGGTCTGGGTCGAGCTTGGGATTCGCCTTAGCCAAATAATGCCAGTTTTCAACGTCTCCCGTATACCATTCCGCAATAACTGAAAGTGATTCGCCAGGATAGCGTACTTTGTGGAAATGATAGGTACCTTTAGAGCTGGATTTTTTAGCCCAGGAAGGAAGTTTTTTGTTTATCTGCGCCACATACTTGTCCACTGTTGCGCAGCCGGCAATGATCCAGAGGAGTGCCAGTCCGAGCAATGCTAAAGATCTTATTTTCCAAATGGTTTGTTTCTTTAGCATTTTTTGAGGTGCGCCTTAAGCGTAGCAGGTACTTTTTCGCCCTGTCATTATTGGGATTAACCTCTAAAGCTCGCTCCAAGTTTCCAATACTCTCCTCTTTCTTTCCCTGCAAATTTTGGACCACTGCCAAGTTGACATAGGCCTCGTCCAGGTAAGCTGGCTGGAGCTCTGTTACCTTGAAAAACATTGCCTCCGCCTTGGGATAATCTTTTCTGGCATAATAGAGAAATCCGAGATTAAAAAAAGCATCCGGAGAACTGGGCGCCAGGTCAATAGCTTTGTCATAAGACTGGATAGCCTTGGCATACTCTTTTTTCGAGGCGTAGAGCTTCCCCAGGTAGAAGAAGGCCTTTGCGTTCTTAGGATCAAGCTCGATTGCTTTTTCCAGCAAGGATTCTGCTTGGTTTGGATTTGTATCGAGTATACTGGTAGATCCACCCACCAATGCCTGAGCGTAAGGGGTCGCGATCTTCGACTTGTCGCCAGGCTCATTGGCCAGAGCTTGTTCAAACAGTGCCGCTGCCTTGGCGAATTGCTCTTTTTTCAACGCCTCCATGGCCTGTTCCCTCTTACTTGGTTCAGGTGGGGCGGGCTCCTTGGCAGTCTCAGCCGAAGGCGACGTCGGTGGAACCGTAGTTGGTGAAGGTAATTTCGAGGTCTTCACCGAGGTCACAACCGTGTCCTCAACGACTGTTGGAACGCGTTTCTCTTTGAAAAGCACGGCAAGTACAATGGCGGCGGCCACCATGGCAATTGCCCAGGTACCTAGCCAGAGTCTATGTGTGCTGGGCGCTGGTGCTGTTTTCTTGGCAGGGACCGGTTCGATGTGCTCTAGTATATGTAAAGTCTTTGTCTTGCCGTCGGAGGCCCCCTCTTCTTTCAACGAAAAAACTTCAGCTTCTATTTTCAGCAGAGCCGCGGCTTCAGCGGCAATTTCCTCTGCAAAAAGGGCCTTCATATAATGAGACAAACCCTCGGCCCTTGGACGCACTGTAAAGGAGGATAGACACTCCTCGAGATCGGCAAGCATGGCAACGCAGGACTTGTAACGGCGACTCGGTGCCTTGGCGAGTGCCCGTCGGAGGATCTCAGATACCTCGGCAGGAAGGTCGGCAACGATTGTCTCAGCCGTCTGGAAATCTGCTTTGCGCACCCTGTCGAGAACATTCAGGTCGGCTCCCTCAAACATGCGCACTCCAGTGATCATCTCGTAGAGCAGTATGCCGGCGGAAAAAATATCAGACCGGTGGTCGATGGTTTTCCCAGCCGCCTGCTCAGGAGACATGTAGGCCACCTTACCTTTGATCAAACCTTCCCGGGTGTCCGCGGTCTTTCTCGCTACTTTAGCGATCCCAAAATCGACTATCTTCACCTCACCTTCGTAAGTGACCAGTATGTTCTGCGGGCTAATATCCCTGTGGATCAGTTTGAGGGGGTTCCCCTGGAAGTCCTTTAGATTGTGTGAATAATCAAGTCCAGAGCAGATTCTAGAGGTGATGTGGAGAGCGTATTCCAAAGGAAGAGGCAGCCCTTTCTCCTTGGACTTATTGCTTAGGACACGCATGTCCTTGCCGTGAATGTATTCCATGGCAATGAAATAGACGCCTTCCATGCTGCCGAGATCGTAAATTTGCACAATATTCTGGTGGGTGAGCATGGCCGCGAGCTTGGCCTCGTCAATGAACATATTAACCAGATTGCTGTCCTGGGTGAGGTTAGGCAGGATTTTTTTGATGGCTACCAGTTTCTCGAAGCCCTCGACACTGGTTATCTTGGCCCGAAACAGTTCAGCCATACCGCCAGTGGCGATTTTGTCAAGGATGAGATATTTGCCGAAACGAATGGGCTGAAATTTTGTCATGGATTTTGCTTGATTGGGAAGGCGAAGGTTAATGGCGTTGTGGCCAAATCCCTTGTAAAGCCGCCAATTTGGTCCCTATTATCTATGCAATTTATGTCCAGTCCGAACGATTGCAAAGAATAGACCAATTGACGAATCAAGCAGGAATTAACAGCAGAGAGCATAGGGCATAGGGCATAGGGTATGAAATTTCAAATTTTCCCTAGGCCCTGCTGCTTTGGTAGGGCGGGCCTCTGTGCAGTGGGACGGGCC
>JAUWKY010000087.1 GCA_030613915.1 Syntrophobacterales bacterium | reverse complement strand
CCCATGGGGTTTCTGTGGCCGGATGAGGGTTTGGCCGTTGTCACCGAAACAGAGCTGTATGGTGAGAAGCCCCGTCGGCACCGGGTCCGCCCTCCTGAAATCGGTTCATTTCTGGCTACATTTGCTGATCTTCAGACTGATGACTTTGTTGTTCATCTGGACCACGGAATTGGTATTTATAAAGGGCTGGTCCACCTGAAAATCAACGAGCACTCAAATGATTTCCTCTTATTGGAATACCAGGACGGAGACCTCCTTTATCTTCCCGTTGACCGGCTGGATAGGGTGCAGAAATACCTCGGCGTCGAGGGCTATCAGCCTCGAGTGGACAAACTGGGGGGACAGCGCTGGGCCTCCACACGAAAACGGGTTCAGGACTCCATCCAGAAAGTAGCACAGGAACTCCTGCACATCTATGCCCTGCGTCACATTAAGCAAGCAATGACTTTCTCTCCACCGGACAGTTCTTTTCGTGAATTCGAGGCCACCTTTCCTTACGAAGAAACCCCGGATCAGCAGGCAGCAATAGAAGACGTCCTTGCTGATATGCAGCGTCATAAGTGCATGGATCGGCTTATCTGTGGTGATGTCGGCTTCGGCAAGACTGAAGTAGCGCTGCGCGCAGCTTTTAAGGCAGTAATGGACGGCAAGCAGGTGGCGATACTTGTACCCACCACGGTTCTTGCAGAGCAACACTGCCTCACCTTCAAGCAACGGCTGGATGGTTACCCCGTCTTCTTGGAGGTGCTGAGCCGTTTTAAAGGAAGAGCGGAACAAAAAAAGATTCTTGCAGACCTGCAGAACAGCCTCGTTGATATTCTTATCGGTACCCACAGATTGCTCCAACGAGATGTGGTCTTCAAAGATCTGGGATTGCTTATTATCGACGAAGAGCATCGTTTTGGCGTCCGACACAAAGAACGGATCAAACAGCTTCGGGCTGAGGTCGATGTCCTGACCTTGACTGCCACTCCCATTCCCCGCACCTTGCACATGTCACTCATAGGAATTCGAGATCTAAGCGTCATTGACACCCCGCCAGAGGACCGTAGAGCCATTGAGACCAGAATATGCTCCTTCGACGCCATCATCATCAAAGAAGCCGTCCGTAAAGAGAAGGCACGAAGGGGACAGGTATTTTTTGTCCATAACAACATCAAAACTATCTATCGGATGGCCAATTACATTCAGGAACTATTGCCTGAAATAACAGTGGCGGTAGCGCATGGTCAGCTCCGGGAACGCGAACTAGAGCAGGTCATGCTAGATTTCATCCATCACCGAATTGATCTGCTCGTCTGCACTACAATTATCGAGTCAGGTCTAGACATCCCTGCCGCAAACACAATTTTCATTAACCGGGCCGACAAGTTCGGCTTGGCGCAGATCTATCAGCTCCGTGGTAGGGTGGGTAGATCTTCAGAACAGGCCTATGCTTACCTGCTCATTCCGGGTGAACACCTGGTCACCCGGCAGGCCCAGAGGAGGTTACTGGCCCTTATGGATTTCACCGAACTTGGCTCCGGTTTCAAGATAGCTCTCAACGACTTGCAGATCAGAGGTGGAGGTAATATTCTTGGGGCCGCCCAATCTGGCCACATTGCTGCAGTGGGTTATGAGATGTACGTACACCTCATGGAAAAGGCCATTACCCAACTCAAAGGAGAAACTGCCAGGGAGCCGGCAGAACCGGAGATTCACCTCAACCTGGCCGCCCATCTACCTGAAACATATATCACCAACAGCAGCCAGCGATTGAACACATATAAGCGCCTCGCCAGTGCCAGCGATGAAAGCTCTCTTGCAGATATGGAAGAAGAACTGCGGGATCGATTTGGTCCTCTGCCTGAAGAGACTTCCCATCTACTCGTACTGCTAAATCTGAAACTGCTCTTGCGTCGGTTGTGGGTGAAACGGTTGGATGCGGTGAATGGCGAGTATGTCCTAACCTTTTCTGAAAATCCCGAAATAGACTTGGACAAACTAACTGGCTTGGTTGCAGCCGAGCCAGAACACTTGCGTCTTACCCCGGAACACCGTCTCTATTTTAGCAGCCCCACCTACGATGTGGTAGAGTCAATCACCGAGCTGAAAAAGCTCTTGCACAACTTAAAGTAACATGTTATCAATCTAAATTTATTAGCTTTTTGTTTTAAGGTCGGGTAGTTAGATCAACTTGGCCAGTGTTATCTGGGAAGAGACGTGCGCTGGAGAAGTTGGATTATTAATTTGTCGCTGTTTTTGCTGCTGGGAGGTATTTTGCCCTCTTTTGGCACAGCTGCGGAGCTCGTAGACCGCATCATTGCTTACGTGAATGACGACATTATTACCCTGAGTGAGCTCAATGAAAGGACAAACGCACTGGTAGCTGCCCGGCAGCAAAATCCTTTCCTTCGTGAGCAAGAGCTGTCTCTGGAAGAGATGCGACACAGTATGCTGAATCGTCTTATTGACGAACGCTTGGCCTCCCAAGAGATCTCCCGACTGAAAATTTCCGTGAGTGCAGAGGAAATAGATGAGACGGTTGCCAGAATCATGAAAGAAAACCGTCTTACCCAGGAAACCCTGGAAGCCGAACTTCGCAAGGAAGAGAGAACGATAACGGACCTTCGCCAGCAAATCAAGGAGGGTCTGGAACAAAGAAAGCTTGTCAGCCGCGAGGTTCAAAGTAAAACCGTAATCACTGATGAAATTGTTGAAGCTTACTATCAGGACCATATCCATGAATTCGAGAAACAGGAACGGTGGCGTATCCAGGACATTTACCTGTCCTACTATCCCGACGACACTCCGGAGGAGCGAGCTCGCTTACGTGATCTGGCCCAACAGATCCTAGAACGTGTGCGAGCTGGAGTCGATTTTGGCTTGCTGGCTAAGAACTATAGTCAAGGTCCCGGAGCGGAGGCGGGAGGAGACATGGGTTACTTCGCCCCAGGCGAACTCGAGCCCGTTCTCGAGGCCGCAGTCGAGAATTTGAAGCCTGGCGAAGTCAGCCCGGACATAGAAACCACCAGAGGTATACACATTATTAAAGTCACCGAGGTGGACAGAGCACCCCCCAAGGCATTGGATGAGGTTCGGGAAAGCATTCGGAATTTGCTCTACAAAAGAGAAGTTGAATTCAGATATAGGGAATGGTTGAGCAGTTTGCGGGAACGCTCGTATGTGAGGATTGTCGATGAGACCGGCCCACAGCTCCAGAAACGGTGATCGTCAACCTCTGGGGATGCTTCTGTCTTTATCGGAGAGCTTCCATGGTCCAAACTACCACCGTTGATACTATTGGCCAGTTTGTTGATCAGACGGTGACGATCCGTGGCTGGCTTTACAGCAAACGGTCAAGCGGCAAGGTCCGCTTTCTCCTCATCAGAGATGGAACTGGTACCATCCAGGCTGTGGTGGTGAAGAACGAGGTGAGCCCTGCTACCTTTGCCCTCACCGATACCCTGACCCAAGAGTCCTCTTTGGTGACCACTGGAACCGTCCACGTAGACGCCAGATCTCCCGGTGGTCACGAGCTGCAGGTGAGCGATATTACCGTTGTCCAGATAGCTGAAGATTATCCCATCACCCCCAAGGAACACGGACCGGCATTTTTGTTGGACCATCGCCATCTCTGGCTTCGTTCTGCCAAGCAACACGCAATTCTGCGAATCCGCAGCCAGGTTATTGAAGCGGCTCGGGAGTATCTGAACCGAGAGGGATTCATCCTCTTCGATGCTCCCATCCTCACTCCCGCTGCCTGTGAAGGCACCACCACCCTTTTTGAAACCGATTATTTTTACGATGAAAAAGCCTACCTATCCCAAAGCGGCCAACTGTATGCCGAGGCTGGTGCCATGGCTTTTGGCAAAGTCTACACTCTTGGCCCCACTTTTAGGGCGGAAAAGTCTAAAACCCGCAGGCACCTTACCGAGTTCTGGATGCTAGAACCAGAGGCGGCCTTCGCTGAGTTGGAGGATATTCTCTCTCTGGCAGAACAACTGGTCAGCCATTTGGTCCGTTCAGTCCTTACCCATAAAAGCGAGGAACTCAAGGTTTTGGGGCGTGAGCGAAGTAAACTCGAGTCGGTGCTACCTCCCTTTCCGCGAATAACGTACGATGAAGCCCTGGATCTCTTGCGACAAAACTCCATTGACCACGAGTGGGGTGAAGATTTTGGTACCACCGAGGATACTCTCATTTCAGAACAGTTTGATCGACCTGTAATGATCACCCACTACCCATTGCAAACCAAAGCTTTTTATATGAAAAGTGATCCAGATAGGCCTGACCTAGCCCTCTGTGTTGATGTACTGGCGCCTGAGGGTTATGGAGAAATTATTGGCGGCTCTCAGAGAGAAGACGACTATAACAAGCTTCTGGAGAGACTGGCGCAGCACGATTTACCCCGGGAGCCCTTCGAGTGGTATCTTGATCTACGACGCTATGGCTCGGTGCCCCATTCAGGCTTCGGTCTTGGAATTGAGCGCACCGTAGCCTGGATTTGCGGCATCCAACACCTACGCGAAGCTATTCCGTTTCCGAGAATGTTACAGCGCATCTACCCCTAGGCCTATGCTACTGGGGGACAGAGCAAGGATTTTGAACCACGAAGGCCACAAAGGAGCCACAGTAATGCGGTTTATTCGTGTTCTTTGTGAACTGTGTGTCCTTAGTGGTTTAGGCTCATCCTGACTGCTTTCACCGTGAGAGGTGGCGTGAACATGAAGAGTCTCGGCGAATATTTGCGAGCACAACGACAGGCTAGAGGAATACGCCTGGAACAAATCTCCGCCGATACCAGAATCAGTATGGACATGCTGCGCGCCATTGAGCATGGGAACGTTGAACAACTCCCCGCCCCGATCTTCATCAAGGGATTTCTGAAAGCTTATGCAGAGAAGATTGGTCTGGATCCGGAAGAGGTAATTGTTGAATACCAGAATCTGATTAAGGAGGCGGGAGACCATCAGGAAAGGATAGTGAAATTTCATCAACGATTACAGCCCCAATCCTCCAATAAAAAGCTGCTTGTTCTTGTCATTGCCCTTACCCTGCTAGCGGGCTTGGTCTTCTTTTGGTACCGCCCCAGCTCTGTGAGACAGCAGTCCAAGTCGTCCTCACGTGGAGAGTTCGTCTCCCCAACTGCCGTGGACCAAAGAGCGGTCAAGAGTGACCCTGACTCTGGAATCAACCAGGCAAAGTCCGCTCAGAGTTCCAGGCGGACTCAGGGAGAGTTGATGACTGGATCAGAACCTGACAACTCCAAATTAGGTGGTCAGGCTGCCCCTGCTGCTTCCACTGGTGCAGAAGTGTCCAAGATTGGTGAAGGCATTGGTTATCCCTCAGGTGAATCCCCGCAGGAAGAGGGAATATTTTCTCCTGGCCAATCCCCATACCTGCTGAAGGCCGAGGCAGCTGAAACCACCTGGATCCGTATTAGCACCGATGAGACTGGGGAGCATGAATACCTGCTTCAGCCGGGTGAACAGCTAACATGGCGGGCGTCATCAAGTTACAAACTCCTCATTGGCAACGCCGGTGGTATCCAACTCTACCTGAATGATGAACCCCTCAAACGGTTGGGTGAAACAGGTCAGGTAGTTTACCTGAAACTGCCTGATCCATCCTTGCTCCTCACACCAGGTATTGAACAGCGAGAGCCGGTGAACAGACCATGACCAAGGAACGCAGCGACACTCTCTCATTGTTGAAGGCTGATCTGAACCAGAATCGGCTGGTTGAGGCGGTTCAATTGCTGGCGGACCTTCACCCTGCCGACATTGCAGATTTGTTCGAGGCGCTGGACCAGCATGAGAAGAAAAAGCTATTCCGCGAGCTGGATATTGACACCGCTTCAGAGGTAATCGCTGAACTCTCGGAGTTTTCTCAAGATCAGATCCTGGCCGATTTACCCCACCAACGTCTGGGCGAAATCGTTGACGAATTGGACTCTGACGATGCCGCAGATCTTCTTGCCAGCGTCCCGGAAGAGGTGGTCGAGGAGGTTTTGGCCTCCATTGACGTCGAGGATTCCAGAGAGGTTCGTCGGCTCCTGGCCTATGATGAGGAAACCGCTGGCGGCATCATGCAAGCCGAGTTGCTGGCAGTGCCCCAGGAGGCAACCATTGCCGACACCATCAAAGACTTGCGTGAGCACGGAAAAGAATTAGAGGGGCTGGCGAATATCTTCGTGATTAACTCTCGCAAGCAGGTGGTGGGGCAGTTGAGTTTGCGACGGCTGATCATCTCAGACCCAGGCGACATTGTTGCAGAGGTCATGGACACAAGTGTTCGTCCTATTCCGGTGGAAATGGACCAGGAACATGTTGCCAGGATATTTCAGAAGTATGACATCATCTCAGCACCGGTGGTAGAGTCCGATGGCAGCCTGGTGGGGAGAATCACCATTGACGACATCATGGACATCGTCGAGGAGGAGATCTCCGAGGATGTTCTGCGCATGGCCGGAACCCACGAAGATGAACTTAATTACGGCGACCAGATCTGGAAGATATCTCGATATCGCCTCCCCTGGCTGATCACCAACCTCTTCGGCGGCTTGTTCACCGGCTACCTCCTCTGGCTTTTCAAGGTGACCCTGGCCGATGCCATCGTCCTGATCACTTTTGTACCGGTGATCACCGCCATGGGGGGCAACGTAGGCATACAATCTTCCACAATCACGGTGAGAGGCCTAGCCACCGGCGATATTGATCTGCACAGCTTGGGCCGCACCATATTCAAGGAAGTCAGGGTGGGACTGCTCATGGCCCTTGCCTGCGGCCTTACCATTGGCATTGCTGCCGAACTCTGGCACCACAACCCCGCCCTGGGGTTCACCGTGGGCTGCGCCATGGCTGGTGCCATTGTAGTAGCCTCGCTTATGGGCACACTGGTGCCCATCGGTTTCAAGCAACTAGGTATCGATCCGGCGGTGGCTTCCGGGCCCTTCGTTACCACAGCCAATGACATCACGGGCATCCTCATCTACCTCTCCATCTCCACTGCCTTTCTGAAATATATTGCTGGGTGAAAAGGAATGCGAGAAGCTTAGCGGCAGGGAGTGTACATGGCAATTCGCCGAGACGAGGCGATCATTCTCCGCACCAGGGACTACAGCGAATCAGATCGCTTGATCACTTTTTTCAGCAGAAACCAGGGGCAACTCACCGGTATCGCCAAAGGGGCACGGCGCAGCAAGAAAAGATTTGTTCACACCTTGGAACCTTGTTCCCACGTCTCTGTTACCTATGTGGACCGGCAAACCTCTGGACTGGTACGGCTCGATGCCAGCGAGCTCAAAAACGCCTTCATCGCCCTCCGAAGCGACATCGCCCGTTTGGGATATGCCAGCCTCAGCTGCGAGATAGTATTGGGAATGTCGCCGGAAAGACAGGCCAACGCCGCCCTCTTCGCCCTGCTCTACCAATACCTTGAACAACTAGAGCGAGGGGCGGAGCCTGAAAACACTTCCTTGCTGTTCCAGACCCGGATATTACATTTGAGTGGATATGGTCCAAACCTGCAAGGCTGCGTTCTTTGCGGCCGGAAACCTCGTGCTGGTGGAAATTGGTTTTTCTCCATCCTCCAGGGTGGTCTCGTATGCAAAGACCATAAACATGGTCAACAACCCTATCCGGTTTCTTTGGGTACTGTGATGCTACTCCGCCAAGCGCAGCAACTTCCCCTTGCCAAACTCTGGCGTCTCAGATTCCAACGCCAATCCCGCCAGGAGTGTCGCTTCCTTCTTATTGATCTTGTCAGGCATTATTTAGAGAAGGATTTGAAATCTCTCAAGCTCCTTCATCAGATAGGCGCCCTGAACTCCACAAATGACAGAATCTAGGAGTCAGGAGCTGATGGGAACTCAATCGTCATTTCGCATTTAGCATTTCTGAACCCGCATTATGAAACCCCAAATCCCAAGCACCAAATCTCAGGGTTTCAGGTTTCAGTGTTCAGTGTTCAGGTTTCAGCTTTTTGTCTTTCTTCCCTGACACCCGACACCTGACACCTAAATCCTTAGTCGCTGTTATTTGTAATTTCCATCAACTGCCACTTCCCCTAGTCGTTTCTCTCCTGCCCTATGCTTTTTCAAATTCGAAATCCTCAATCTGCAATCTAAAGTCTGCAATCTAAAATCTAAAAAGTGCCCAGTGTTTATTGGAGCTGCAGATCCTCTGGATAATAGGCTTGACAGAGAACCAGCCGCAAGGTAACTTACTCCGTTAATCCATACCCACACCCTTTCTTATCCAAGG
>JAUWKY010000314.1 GCA_030613915.1 Syntrophobacterales bacterium | reverse complement strand
GGCCGCATTGTTCTTGAGGGGAGTCCTGAGGACCTTCTGGAAGATGACGAAGTGCAGCGGGCATTTTTGGGACGGGATTATAAAGAGAAGTGGGAACGGTAACCACTAGGCACTATACACTAAGAACTAGGCACTACCCAGCAGGCGCCTGGCATCGCAAACAATTGTTGAATACTGACTGAATAGATGAGGTACGAATGACCACATACTGGAACGAAAAGATTGAGACTCTCCCCCGGGAGGAGCTTGCCGACCTGCAGCTGGAACGGCTACAGGTGACGCTCAACCGTGGCTACGCCAAAGTCGACTTTTATCGGCAACGGTTCGAGGAACTGGGTTTTCTTCCCGAAGACATCAATTCCATGGAGGACTTAGCCCGTCTGCCCTGCACTACCGTCAATGACTTGGTTGAGCATTACCCTTATGGCCTATTTTCCGTCCCCTTGAAGTCCATTGTCCGGCTCAAATTCTCGGCCGCCCCGCGTATACGTCCTCTGGTAATTGGCTATACCCAGCGAGATGTCCAGAATTGGCTTGAAGTGATGGCCCGGCACATGATCGCTATGGGTATGGGGGTCCAGGACATTATTCAGATAGCTTTCAACTATGGGCTTTTCACCGGTGCCTTCACTTTCAACCAGGCGGCAGAATTAATTGGTGCCACCGTAGCTCCTACTTCAATTGCGTCCGCTACCATCCAAATCCAGATTATGCAAGACTTCCGCAGTACAGTGCTCGCCACCTCACCTACTTTTGCCATGCACATTGCAGAGACCAGAGAACGTCTTGGCATTGACCTCGATCAGACTTTTCTCAAGATAGGTCTTTTCGGGCCCGAGGCCATGTCGCCAGATGTTCGTCGCCGTCTGGAAGAGCGCCTCCGCATCCAAGCCTATACAGTTTACGGGGTCAACGAGATGGTGGAGCCTGGTATGGCTGCAGAATGCCAGGAAAAATCAGGACTGCACCTGGCCGAAGATCACTTTTATCCTGAAATTGTCGATCCCGACTCATGCCAGCCTTTGGCTCAAGGACAGCAAGGGGAGTTGGTGGTCACAACCCTCACCAACGAAGGATATCCGCTTATCCGTTTCCGGACTGGTGACATTACACGTCTGGATTTTAGTTCTTGTCCCTGCGGTCGCACGGGGGTCAGAATGGCGCCGCCATTGAGCCGTTCGGACGATCTGTTCATGGTGCGCGGCATATCCATACACCCGGAACAGGTGGAACGGTTGCTGGGGGAGGCTGCACCAGAGGTTGAGAGCTATCGAATCATCGTTCGTAAACGCGATGGTCTCAATGATCAACTTGAATTACAGGTGGCTTATCCTGAGAACTATGTTTCTGAGTGGTACCACACCCATGCACTTGCCGACGATATTAGAGCTCATTTGAGAAGGGCACTTGGCCTGGGCGTCAAGGTCAAACTCATGGAGGCGAGTAACCTCGCGGAAGATGCGGATCGAGTTGTGTTCGAAGATTGAGCAATGCTGCATGGTTCTTGATCCTATGGTCTACACTAGCTCAATCCCCAAATTCGAAATTCGTCATCCCGGCCAAGTCCGCCAGCGGCGGACGCGAGCCGGGATCCAGACAACGTCCCCGCGAAGGCGGGGAACCAGACACCAAATGACGTCATTGAACTTTCACTGGATTCCGGATCTCGCTCCGCGAAGCGGAGCTCGTCCGGAATGACGGGTTCGGCGAATTGTGACATAGTTTCCAGGGGGAGAGGAGATTTTTGCGGAGCTAAATAAATAGGCGTATTTCGCTATTCTGGAGACGGACCGATGAACCGCAGTTTCATGCCGAGTATTTCTACCGAGGAAGAGCTTCTTGCCTTACAGTTAGACGGTCTTCGCTGGACAGTACGCCACTCATACCAGAACTCACCTTTCTATCGTCAGCGGCTGCAGAAGGCTAACATCACTCCGGATGACATCAACTCTATGGATGATTTGATCCGCCTGCCCTTCACCACAGCCGATGACCTACGGGAGGGCTATCCCTTTCCCTTGCGGGCCGCACCCTTTGACCAGATTGTCCGCATTCACGCTTCCTCGGGCACCACTGGCAAACGTAAAGTGCTTTGCTATACCCAGAAGGACATAGACGACTGGGCCGACATGTTTGCCCGCTGTTATGAGATGGCAAACCTTTCTCAGGAGGATCGTGTGCAAATCGCAGTGGGCTATGGCCTCTGGACTGCCGGTGTCGGTTTTCAGCTGGGGTGCGAGAGATTTGGTGCTATGACCGTACCGGTAGGCCCAGGAAATACTGAAATGCACTGCGAGATGCTTGTTGATCTACAAAGCACAGTATTCTGCGCCACTGCTTCCATGGCACTCCTTATGGGTGAAGAGGTACAGCGGCGCAACCTGGGCGACCAAATTGCACTTACTAAAGTCATCTTGGGGGCGGAGCGCCACAGTGAGTCAATGGACCGACGTATCAAGGAGCTTCTTGCCGTTGACGACGTCTTTGACATCCCAGGCCTCACTGAATTGTACGGTCCCGGCACCGGTCTCGACTGCGGCAAGCACGAGGGCGTTCACTATTGGGCTGATTATTACATCCTGGAAATCATTGACCCGGACACCTTCGAGCCGCTTGAACCTGGAGAGATGGGCGAAATGGTAGTCACAACTTTGCGAAAAGAAGGTGCTCCTCTCATTCGCTATCGCACTCGGGATCTGACCCGGCTGATTCCCCAACCGTGCTCTTGCGGCAACCCCTTGCCCATGCATGACCGAATTCTTGGACGTTCCGACGATATGTTCATTGTCCGGGCTGTAAATATTTATCCCGGACAAATCGATCACGCCCTCTCCCAAGTCCCCGAAATAGGCAGCGAGTACCAGGTACACCTAGAACGTCGAGAGGACGGGCGGGATTATATGATCCTCAAGGTGGAGAGGCGGCCGCGATTCGATGCCGATCAGAACAAAGCAATCGCGGACCGTATTGCCCGAGACATCCGCCAACACATCTTAGTGAGTGCTGAAGTTGAAGTCTTGGATCACTCCGCCCTGCCCCGTACTGAACGCAAGAGTAAGCGTGTTTTTGATCATCGGGGTTAATTTCTCATTTCACATTTTTCATTTTTAGTGTATTTATCTTTCTAGCTCCCAGGTACCATTATTGATAGTTAGTTTCCATCCGGAAACCCCCATGTGTCATTCTGAGCGAAGCG
>JAUWKY010000259.1 GCA_030613915.1 Syntrophobacterales bacterium | reverse complement strand
AACGGAGCCGGCAAGACGACTACCCTGAAAGCCATCTCCGGTTTGCTCAAAACCGAGGAAGGGGAGGTCACCGACGGTGTTATAGAATTCGAGAACGAAGCTATCCATCGCCTTGATCCCGAGGCGATTGTTAGGCGCGGTATTTTCCAGGTCATGGAGGGAAGGAGGGTATTCGAAGATCTCACTGTGGAAGAAAACCTGATAGTGGCCGCGCATCTTCAAACTGGTCGAAAGAAAATTAAGGAATTAGAGGAGTTGGTTTACGCATACTTTCCAAGGATAAAAGAACGTAGTAAATCTCCGGCAGGGTATCTGAGCGGCGGGGAACAGCAGATGCTCGTCATTGGCAGGGCCTTGATGGCGCAGCCCAAGTTAATGCTTCTGGACGAACCTTCGTTGGGATTGAGCCCGCTTCTGGTCGGGGAAATCTTCCATATCATCAAGAAGATTAACGACGAGCAGCAGACCACGATTTTGCTGGTGGAACAGAACGCTCGCCTGGCACTGACCATCTCCGACTACGGCTATATAATGGAGAACGGACGCATCGTCCTGGACGACACGGTGGAACGGTTGCGCGACAACGAGGATGTAAAGCGATTCTATCTTGGCTTGACGGAAGTGGGGACGAAACGCTCCTACCGGGACGTAAAACACTACAAACGCCGCAAGAGATGGCTGACATAGCCAGCGGGCAGCCTACAGACAGAGGTCGGAGGTCGGAAGTCAGAGATCAGAGGTCGGAAGTCAGAGATCAGAGGACAGATTGGGTTAATTAGAAAAATAGAGAATTAGAAAATTAGGCAAACAGATGAATTGTGTACCGTTTACCGTTGATTATTTACCGTTTACGAATTCCCTAATTCCCTAATTTCCTAATTCCCTAATCAACTAATTCTCTAATTGACCAATTGACGCTATGCGCTTAGTGTTAGGCGAAAAGGACTTACGCTGTGACTATCCATTCTTATGTCGGCAGCAAGACCACCATAAAGGGCAATCTCGAGTGCAGTAAGAATTTCTTGGTGGAGGGCGCTGTCGAAGGAAGCCTGAACTCCGATGGAACAATTGTTCTTGGCAAAGATGCTGTGGTTCGGGGTGAGGTGCGCGCACGGGAGGTTGCCGTCTCTGGCATTGTCGTCGGCACGATCATATGCTCCGACAGGTTGGAGGTTTTCGCCTCAGCCAAAATCATTGGCACCATTCAGGCGCCGGGTCTGAAAATGGAGCCGGGGGCGCAGATAAATGGCAGGATCGTAATGTCTCGTAGCAGCGAGGAAGTTGAACTTACTGCACAGATCCCCGAGGATTCAAGTTCCTCCGCTGTCAAACCACACGGTTGAAAATGCTCCAGCGAGCGCAATCCTCGTAGGCTGCTGCGGGGTTAGCGATCGAACTACAATAAAATGGTATAAATACCTTAACTGAGGTTTCAGGTTTCAGTTTTATTGTTTTTCTTCCCTGACACCTGACACCCGACACCTGAAACCCTAAGATTTAGTGCTTGGAATTTGATATTTTGCCATGCTCCATTACACCAGCAGATTACCGCCTTAAGAAAAGACGCCAAAAGGCCTCTATGGGGATAACCCAAACCCCCTCAGGGCACAGCTTCTTTATTCTGGCATAGGCTCCAGGCTCAGCTCATGGCTGATATCTATGCAGCCTATGACACTCTGAGCCGCAGGGCACAAGCGGAGATAAGCATCTAGAGCCTCATTTGCATCTTCCCATTTTTCCTCAGGGACTTTGAGGAAGTAATGAACCTTGATGCGCGTGACCTTTAAAACACCGTCGACATCTTCAATGTCACCTGTTACCTCCGCCCGATACAAATGCTCGAAAGTGCGTATCTTTTTTCCGGCCAGTACCATGGCCAGTGTCCCCATCATTCAGCCGCCAACAGCACCCACGATGTGATCCAAAGTGGCAGCGTGCTCCTCTTCTGGCTCAACTTTATAAAAATCTTTGATCCCGCCGTGAACACCATAGTAGACCGGCTCGCCGAAGCCTTTGATAACAGCTTTTCTGGTGGGTCCCCTCTCTCGGGTAATGGTGATCTGTGAGCTGTGGACGACCTTTGCCATGATTTCTCCTCTCTCATTTGTCTGGATCTGCCAGTAAATCCTCAGGGGGAGCAGACTTCAGAACTACATCCTGGAGGTTCAAGGAAAAGAGCTGCTTTTTGAGTATGTCAGTCATCCCGACCCAGATTCCCCTCGTCGGACACTCGGGCGAACGATCGCAGAGCTCAGGTTCAGCGACACAATCTACGATGGCGAGCCTCCCTTCCAGGGCCTCAATGATTTCACCCAAGTAGATCTCCTCGGGCCTTCTTGCCAGCATGTAGCCACCATGCCTTCCTCGAGCACTGCGAATAAGCCCGGTCCCCTTCAACAGTATAATTAACTGTTCAAGATATTTGGCTGAAAGATCCTGGCGTTTGGCGATCTTTGCCAGGGGGATGGGGCCATCCCCATAGTGTTGCGCTAAATCCACCATCAAACGGGTACCATACCTGCCGCGCGTCGATAGTCTCATAAAATCTCCCCAAAGCATATAGACTAGCTAGAGATTAGCAGGCGAAAAGAAGAGTGTCAAAGTAAATTTTGGTAGGTAATATCTGCAGACGAACGTTCACTCAGCCATGGCAAGACAAGGTGGCCCCCACCTCTTGACCTCAGGGGAACGTTGTCCGGGGTGAAGTTTTTGAACTCTTATTGGGTATAAGTAGGATAGTGACACGGACGTTTTTACTCTGTCCCGGCAGTAGTCGCAGGGAAGCTGGGGAGAGCACCACCGGAACCTCTAGGACCTTCTCGCCTTCTTGGGGTTGGATGTCACTTACACTGATGGATTCAGTGGATAGACTAAGCATGGGATCAAGTGTCGATTTTGGCCCGCTTACCTTAACAGAACCAGGCCTGACAGTGATCCTTTCAATCTGGTATCCGGCAGGCGGTTTGCCGACTATCTGGGGTTCCACCGCGAGATCCTTTTGGGTGCGCTCTTCCATTTCCACCCTAATGGCGGCAGGGGTTATACGCACCACTTCCATGCCGAGGGGAAGGTCTATGTTGTCTGCGTTCAGCACCAATCGGTGCAATCCAGCATCGATCTTACTTAGATCCAAAAAAGCTCCCACCTGTTCTGGATTGAGAGCGCTGACGAGTCTTCGCTTCCCAGTAATTTGTACCTCAACTCTCTCGGAGGAAGATCTTCTGAGTTCTATATTCTCTGGTATGTTGCGGAAATCCACCGAAGTGGTGACGTTGATCAAAGACAGTTGCTTTCCAGAGTAGATCCCCCAGAAGGCTGAGACCAGTAGAAAGGTAACCAAGAGCCCAGCCAATTGGGACAGGAACTCTCTGGAACGGGTTCGAGATTTTGTCCCCGAATCGATCCCCAGAAGCAAGCTGCCCAACGCCATTTGCAGCTGAGGCGCTTCCTGAACCAGTTCCACCTCTCCCTTGTATACCACCGAGACTTCTGCACGCTCTTCGGATATCACCACGATCACCGCATCACACACCTCGCTGAGACCAATTGCAGCCCGATGCCTGGTACCAAAATGTTGTGGTAGGCCTTCTCTTTTGGTCAGAGGCAGGAAAGCTCCAACCAGCTTGATCCGGGCGCCCTGGATGATTGTGGCACCGTCGTGCACTGGGCTTTGCTTTGCGAAGATGCTAGCAATAATCTCTGGGCTTAGCTTGCCGCCCAGAAAAATCCCCTCCCTTAGGTGCTCGGCCAATCTGTCTCGCTGCTGGAAAACGATCAGTCCGCCTGTTCCACTCTTGGCCATCTGGAAGACGGCTCGTTCAACCTCGGGGAGGTCAACTGTCCAAGGTTCATATGGTCGGCCCAGAAACAACCTGACCGGATTGGTCTGAATCAGGACCTCGCGGATTTCGTTTCTGAAAACCACTACGATGACCAGCACAGCAACAGCACCGATACCCTGGAAAAACCAAC
>JAUWKY010000002.1 GCA_030613915.1 Syntrophobacterales bacterium | reverse complement strand
CGCTGCCATGCATTTGGGCATATCCCGCCAAGCGTTGAATCGACGTTTGAGACAAACTCGTAAGTAAAGCATCCGGGCCCTAAGGGCCTGGGTTCGAGCTGGTCCCTGAGAGGGTTTCAATGTTCTTTCCCCCTTGCGGCAGTCTGCTGGACTGACTAAAAATTCCAAATCACAAATTTCAGGGTGTCAGGTGTCAGGTGTCAGGTTTCGGTTTTTTTTCTCTTTCCTGACACCTGTACCACCGTGCAACCTATTTTGCACTGTAAACACTCTTTGCATGACTTTGTAACTTCACTGACTCACACCAACTTTCCTCTCTTCCCCTCCCCTGCATGTCAATATTTGTTGCACCCTTCCAAATATCGGTTCCCCCCAAAAATCGGCTCCAAAAAGGCCTGATTCAAAAATTTTTCCCTCTCGCCATCTTATCCAGTTAAAAGGTCATAACCAATTGCAATCTAAGTATTTACTCGACACTGTTCGGTACAGAAATCAGCACGGTTAAGGTGAGCGGTGCCAAGGAACTATCCTTTTGTGGAACAGCGATTGCTCAAAAGGACAACGAACGGACAGCATATGAGGATGGAATTTTAATGCACTACTTCAGGAAATAACCCTCGGAGGGTAAAACAATGGCCTACAGTAAGACACTTTCCCAGGAACATTCAGGTGATCCCTACTACGTAGGTATTGATGCCGGCTCGGTTAGCCTCAATTGCGTTGTGATCAATCACAACAAGGAAATCGTCTGTGAATTCCCGTATAAACGTCACTTGGGCAGGGTGGAAGAGAATACTGCCGAGTTAATTCGAGATCTTTACCAGAGATTTGGAGAAAAGGCGATTCGTTCCATTTCCTTCACCGGAAACCACGGCAAGAAGCTCAGCGAAAAGTTGGGAACGTTCTACGAATTCGAATCTATCAGCCAGGTCCTTGGCGTTCTCTTCATAATGCCTGATGTACGAACAATAATCGTCTTGGGGGGCCAAGACACGGCCCTCTTTCAAATTGCCCACGCCCCTGAAGAGTGGGAATTGGAATATTTCAATACCAATGGACCCTGCGCCTCAGGTACCGGGTCTTTCATCGATCAACAGGCGCAAAGATTGGCAACGTCCCTCTATGCAGACGAACAGGATATTTCTCAAGATCAGATCGATACAATATTAGCCGACTTCATAGAACTTGGCCTCACCAGCGATATGCCCGCCAACGTGGCCTGCCGCTGCACTGTATTCACCAAGTCTGACATGATTCATCTCCAAAACAAGGGAGAAAAGCTAGAGGACATTATTTATGGGCTCCACGTAGGAAATGCCATGAACTACATGAGCACTATCGTTTCTAATCGAAGGTTGAAAGAACCGATGGTTTTTGTGGGCGGGCTATCATTGAACAGTCTTCAAGTAAAAGCCTTTCAGAGTTACCTGCCGGAGTTGATCGTCCCCCACTACAATACTTCCACAGGGGCCCTGGGCGTAGCATTGCACGCCCTTGAACTGGGGAGTGAAGACAGGGTGGACTTAGTTGACCTTGTGACTTCGAACTCTAACCAAGCACTGACAGTGCCTTCTGCTCCTAGATTAACACTGAAGAAGACTCTCTTTCAGAGCACCAATCAGATCCAAAATAAGATCTTTCGAAAAAAAACCAAGGCTTATCTGGGAATTGATATCGGCTCCACAACAACCAAATACGCTTTGGTAGACGAAGAGGGCAAAATCATCCACAAAACATACGTCCCCACCCAAGGCAGGCCAATAGAAGTGACGAAAAACCTCCTGGAGTGCATACGACATGACCTCGGTGAGAGGATTGAAATAGCTGGAACCGCTACTACTGGATCGGGCAGGAATGTGGTGGGAGATTTTCTCAATGCGGACCTGATAATTGATGAGATAACGGCTCACGCCAAAGGGGCGGTTGCAATAGACCGAGAGGTGGATACCATCTTTGAGATTGGCGGTCAGGACTCAAAATACATCCATATTGCCAATACTTACCCTCTCGATTTTGACATGAACAAGGTGTGCGCTGCAGGGACAGGCAGTTTTTTGCACGAACTGGCAAATAAGTATGGAATCAATATAGTGCGAGAATTTCAACAAATTGCCCTCTCTTCCAAAAGACCCGTAAAGCTCGCCGAAAGATGTACTGTTTTCATGGAGTCGGATCTTGTCTCATATGACCAACTAGGCTTACCCCTGGAAGATCTCATAGGGGGTTTGTGCTATGCGATTGTTCATAATTACCTCAACCGGGTAGTGGGCGATAGGAAAATAGGACAGAGGGTGATGTTTTTGGGAGGCCCCTCTTTGAACAAAGGGGTCGTGGCAGCCTTTGAAAATGTCCTTGGCAAAGGTCTCATTGTCCCCCGCCATAGAGAGGTTCTCGGTGCCTACGGCGCAGCCCTGAGTGTCCAAGAACGAATGCGACTGGGAACCATAGGCAGGAGCAAGTTTCGTGGCCTCGTAAGTGCCATTGAAGACGAGATGAATTACCGGGAAAAAACATGTCAGGCGGATCCTCACTGCCACAACCAATGTAAACTCAAGATTTATGATTTCGACGGTCGTCGGTCCACTTGGGGAGGTGAATGCGGCCGCTATGAACATACAAGAAAAGGAACCTCTAAAAAAGAAAACCTTTTCAAAGTCAGGCACAAGCTCTGGGAAAAATACATGGCTGGAGTTTTCGAAGAGTTGACTGAGGAGCCTCTCATGGAGACAAGCGGGCGGCCAACTGTAGGAATGCAAAGGGCCCTCTATGGCCACCAAAGCGCTATTATCTGGGCTCATTTTTTTGACCACCTCGGCTTCCGGCTCGTACTTACTCCACCAACCAATACGCGCATATCCAGAGTTGGCATAGAAAGCGTGGCGGCTGAGACCTGCTATCCCGTAAAGATCTCCCACGGTCACATCAAGGAATTGATCGGCAAGACCAAATACCTCTTTATCCCCAGCATGATCGATATGACCACAGCAGAGCAGTCGGAAGTGGGGTCATATTGTCCCATGGTTCAGACCAATTCTTACACCGCTCGAATGGCTTTGGGGATAGACAAGTCAGCCCTTTTAAATCCAGTCATCCATGGAAAATACGACCCGGATACCCGTGCGGTGGAGATTGCTGAGCAGATAGGATCAAAGCTTGGCGTAACCAGGTCGGCCATACGGAAAGCTCTCTATTGTGGCCTAGAGAGACAGAATGAGTTTATTGAGGCTCTCCAGGAAATCGGGCGCACACTTCTGGCGGCACAGAACCCAGATGAACCAATTGTGGTGGTCACGGGCCGACCTTACAACCTCTATGATGAGCGGTTGAATCTAAGACTTGGTCAGAATCTGGCCAAGATCAGCTTGATGGCTTTGCCCATGGATTTCATTGATGTTGATTCAGTGGACCTTGAGGACTTCTCGTTTATGTATTGGGGTCTGGGGGCGCAAATTCTGCGGACGGCCAAATTTATAAAAAGACACCCTAACTTCTTCGGCCTTCATTTGACCAACTTTAGCTGCGGGCCGGACTCTTTTATCGAACATTTTTACAAGTTCATCCTGGGGGAAAAACCCTCTTTGATCTTGGAACTTGATGAACACAGTGCTGTTGCCGGTGCAATGACAAGGCTGGAGGCCTACAAAAACGTCATTGAAAATAAAATGCAAAGTTACAAATCAAGCGTTCATGAGAAAGTCAGCGCGGGGGATTAAAAAATGGCAACGAAAAACGTGATCGGTTTTCCACTTGGCGGTAACAAGGCTCACCTACGAGATAGGACTTTATTGATTCCCGAGATGAATCGAACCGGAGCAAATCTGCTGGCTGCAACCTTTAGGAGTTTTGGCGTGCGGGCCAGGGTCATGGACACCTACAAGGGTCTTGACTTAGGCAAAGAATATACCTCCGGCAAAGAATGCTATCCCTGTCAGGTCACCTTGGGGGATATCCTCCATTGTATTGAGAAGGAGAAAGAGGACCTGGGAGATAGTTTCAATCCCGCAGACTACATTTACTTCATGCCCGAATCAGAAGGACCGTGTCGCTTCGGTATGTACAATAAATACCAGCGAATAGTATTGGACTCATTTCCCGGACTGAAGGAACTGCAGATCCTGTCCCCTACGAACAGCGATGCATATTCTTTAGGGGATATTTTGGCAGAGCACCAGGAGCAAGATTTCAGAAAAACGGCATATTTTTCCATGGTAGTAACCGATATTCTCGACAGGCTTCTCTGGAAAATCAGACCCTATGAACGAGAACCAGGGATGACAGATGCTTACATGGAAAGATCCAGGAGATCGGTGGCAGACACCTTCGAAATCTATGGGAGAAAAAAGCTTTTTGGCAAGATTATGGACAAACTGGAGGAGATTGTTGAAGGGGCGAAAAGTATCGTCGACCCCTCTATCGCCCCTAAACCTGTGGTCGGTATTGTTGGGGAGATTTTCCTGAGGATGCACGACCATGCCAATCAGGACTTAGTTAGGGTTCTGGAGAAGCACGGGGCTGAGGTGGTCAATGCCTCCCTTTGCGAATGGGTAAACTACGTAAGCTATGATGGGTTAAGACAGGCCAAGAGGGACTTTCTGCTGAACCTCAAGCAACTACGTTTGGAGCCCCTGAAAGCTTCTCTAAGAAAAATGATTGGCTTCGGGGGGGATCTCCTCTACAAAGAATGGAGACAGAGGAAGGTTTATAGAAGGATAAGAGGTCTTATTGATATCCCGGAAGATCACAAAATATCGCACTTGGAACACAGCCTTAAAGAAAGTGATCTCTTTTCTTTTGATCTTCGTACTGAGGCCTGCCTCAGTATCGCTTCAATCATCGAATTTGCCAGGGGAGGATACAACGGCGTGGTAAACGTTTATCCTTTTACCTGCATGCCGAGTATGGCTACTTCAGCCGTTGTCAAGCCTTTCTTGCGCAAACTGCGAATACCTTATTTGGATGTCTCATGCGACTCCACTATCCAACCGGGGAGAGAAACGGCAATCAGGACCTTCATGTACCAGGCCCAGCAGCGCTTCAACCAGTCAAATGAGATAAGTAAATAATCCCCCAGCGTAGCCGAGGGCTATGGTCCATGAGCAACCCGAAAGGATAGCGCCCCCACAGGGGGCAATTCAGAAATCCACGCCTTGTGGTGAGACCAAAGCCGGGCCCGCAAACGAAATCCCCCCAACCCCCCTTTACAAAAGGGGGGCAGCAAATGGGACTATCTCCCACACAACAAGTCATCTTCCCCCTTTGACAAAGGGGGATCGAGGGGGATTTTGCTCCGCATGCTTCCCATTTAGATCTTCCCACCCCTTTTTAGATCGTAGAAGAAGTTTTTCGGTATCTGGCCGGCCAAGAGCATTCGGTAGGAGTCAACCATAAAGCCTGCAATGATTTGATTTGTCATGATCACAGACGGGTCGGGCCTGTACTTACAGGAAGCCCTTACTCTCTCGGGGGCATCAATGGTTCGCTTATCAACGATATCATATAACCCCAATAATTCTGCCGGAGTTCTCTCATCTGCTGCAGGATCGTAGAAAAGAGCTTGACCCGCGTCCACGTTCGTACCACCGCTAATCATTATCTTATTGTGTTCTTTACACTTTTCACTGATCACGATTCTGCTTTCAAAATTGTCAACACAATCGAATATGACATTATAAGATGAGATATCGGAGTCTCTTCTAAAATAACCGATCTGGGCCTTGGCGTTGATGTTGAAGAAACGACTGAGTCTTCTGGCTAGCGTCTCTGCCTTGCTATCACCAACAGCGTCATAAAAAAGAACCTGTCTATTCAAATTTGTGGTTTCGGCCACATCTGGATCCAAGAACGTACCGTCCAGAAAACCAGAGTAGGCAAGCCCCAAGCCGACGAAAACTCCCAGTGCCCCTGAGCCGGTGACCAGTATTCTCTGGTCTTTCTCCAGGCTACCGAGCTTTCTTCTCTCATATGAAATCATGCTCTCGGACACTTTTTGATTCATCAGAATACTCTTCGTCTCCTCCAGCACTATTCCTGAAACAATGATGTCTAACACTCCATCATCAAAATGGCCGTTGGGCAAATTGTTTGGCGAGACAATGTGCTCAAGTTCTTGCCATTCACGTCCTTTTCTATAGGTGAACACCTTGAATCCTTGTTGGTCATCCTTTTCGTAACAGCAACCTCTAACGATAGGTACGTTTTCTCTGTAACCTTTTTCCAACAGCAGTTTGTTCGCCAGACCGTAATGACTCAAATCGACTATCAGGTTGCAGCCCTTGAAAGCATCATCCATAGCAGGATGGGTGTAAAATCCTTCCATGAACATCAAGTTGAACCGCGGATTCACTCTTTTCGCTGTTTCTATGAGAGTTTCATCCAATACTGGCGCAATGACAGAAATATTGTTAATCCCGAGAGCTGATGCTGACATTATATAGAGAGATGCTAAAAGATCATTATCACCCACAACACCAATCTTGGCCCCATCCAAAGCGGCTTGATCCCAACCGTGAATACGTAGTTGCCGGTCAAGTCGGTCATCGAACGGTACTTTTTTTTCCCTCTCTGGATAAACGGGGGTTATGTCGTCATCCGTAGAATACATTGCTTTCTCGCCTCCTGCCCGCTGGCATTTATGCTATGCGCCATGCGCTTTGCGCCTCACATCCTTTCAATCAACTCGGTCGGCGGATTGGTGTTGGGCTGAATCTTCTCCGCAACCTCCTTGCTCAGCACAATGATGTCAGCCTGAGTCAAAGATCTTCCATTGTCTATAAGAACCATATCTGCGCTCTTTTTGCTCACGTGGCTATGGCCCGAGATCACACTCCTTTCTTGGTAATGGATCTCTTGCTCGTGCCAGCCTTCGTCGCCAATCACAATACTGTAGCTAAATCCACCATATATGGTTTCCATGAGGATCGCCTCTGAGACGACCGCATCGGTTATAAGAGAAACACTGCCCTCTTCCAGTTCCTTTTCTTCGAACTCGTCTTTCACCAACAATTGGAGGTCCTGGATGGGAATTTCCTTTTTGGCCACAGTTTTTCTGAGCCGGGCAGTGACAAAATCCAGCACTGTGGCCTGGTTTTCCTCATCAGTGTGAGAGAAATGCATGTATTGGAGAGCGCCATGGGAATGTATCCATCCATTTATGATGGTGTCCTCCGAGAGCGAATCGTGATATTCGGCTATACGCGCAGGTCCAATGGCCGCATACTCTAGAAGATTCTGATCGTTCTGAGGCAAGCCAATGTCTGTTATTAGTTCGGGGTTCTCTTTGTCGGCAATGGTGAACCCATACCACTCATAGCTCTCTTCATGAATCTCGCGGACAAGCTCACTAATCTTGAAAGCCTTCTCCTTGGCATAATGAGTCATAGAAACTTCCTGCGGCAAGGTCGCCAGGGTCACTTCCTTTGGCTTCTGCCGCTTTAGGTCTGCAAGGCTTTTGAATCTCATCACAATTTCGACCTCACATAATCTGCATCCACCACGAATTCACCGGTGTAGTTTCCAGGCAGCCTATACATATCGTCTAACAACACCCGGTGGAGAATAGTGATCAAACCCCGTGCTCCGGTCCCCTCCTCTTGAGCACGTAGTGCCACTTGGGCTAGGGCATCGTCGGTGAACTCCAAATCGATGTCCCATGCTTCGAGGTCGCCGGCGTATGCCAAAAGCGGACTTCCTGCGCTCTTACTAAGTATGTCTTTCAGATCCTGGGTCGTGAGCCCGTCGTATACTACCTTGACGGGAAATCTCCCCATCAGCTGTCTCTCCATACCGAAGACTGCCAAGTCTGCCGTCATCAGGTAATCCGCCCAGTTGCCTTCGATACCCTGCCTTGACATCCTCCGCTTGACGATGACATCCAGATTCTCAAACGCTCCTCCGGCAATGAACAGGACGTGCTTGGTGGATAGGAAGATTTTTTCCCTACCCAGGTCAACCACGTTCTCCACCCCATCCAACAGGTGCAGGAGACCTTTCTGGACACCCTTACCTGAAACGTCTTTATAGGAAACGACCTCGGACGCCACCTTGTCAATTTCATCCAGATACACTATTCCCATCTGGGCCACATGTGGATTTCCCCCAGCTGCAACCAAAAGATCCACGAGAATATCAGTAGCGTTCCGCCCCACGTAGCCCACCTCACTGAACCTGGTCATGTCTTCGTGAACGAATGACACCCCCACCAACTGCGAGGCTATCTCACTGGTATATGTCTTGCCGCAGCCAGTGGGACCTACTATCAAAATATTGGCTTTGGGGGTACTCGTGTTCTTGAGAGCTGCGTCAACATCATCCCCATTGTCAACAATCGCCTCTTTGAGCGCTTTTCCCAACCTTCGATAGTGGAAGGCGATTGCTGTAGAGATAACTTTCTTTCCTTTTCCCTGCCCAATGACGAATTGGTCTATTTGTCCTTTGAGCTCAGAAGGAGTCCTGTTGAACTCAATGATTTCTTGTACCGCCTCCCTTGTCTGTCTCTCCTGCATCCCTTCCATTTTTCCTTCGATGCGCTGGCGACTCTTTGCGGATACGCTGTCGTACATTTGCACCACCTTTAATGACTTTTTACGAGATCATCAACTCTGGCGACGAAGCTCTGTAATTGGTCAATTCTTTTCTCTAAAGAGTCCGGTAGTGAACGTCCGTCTCCCAGAAATTCCTTTGCTGATCCTCTAACCTCTTTCCTCCGGCGATCTTTTGCTTGCTGCAGCAGGTCTTCCATCTCTTTCTTGGCACGCTCACAGAGCAGCAACGTCTCAAAATGATATCTCTCCAATGTGTCCGCACCAAGAGAGGGATTGAGATCAAACAACGTTTTGCTTATGGCTATTTCGTCTGGTGATTGGGCAAATTCCAGATATGGATTATTGACCTTGCTCATAATTGCCGTAGTCAGTCGATACTCTTCTTCTGCTGATAATGAAAACAATGGGAACTCGATCGGTCGCTTTTTTCTAAGCTGGGCAAATTCTACCTTTGCCTCAGACAAGTAATCCTCTGGAACCTCGAGTCTGGACAGGAAGCTCTCCTCCAGGCTGTATGTTCTGACGAGACCATTTACCTTGTCGAAAAGTCTTCGTTTGAAGGGTCTTTTCTTCTTACTCTGAGCCCGTTCACTTTTTATTTTCTGTAATAAATCCATTATCAAAGCTCACCACGGATATACACGGATTTTCACGGATTTAAACCAAATCGTTAGAATATTCTTCTTACCATCCCAAAAATCTCCGCTCCATAGTTGAATAATAGTCCTATTTTCAAGCCAGTCGTCTTTAGGTAATTGATTAATTGAGCTTCATCTTGTTTTGTTATCTTTTTAATGGCTTTATTCTCTACAAGAACCTTTTCCTCCACGAGAAGATCAGCTCTAAATCTGCGTTCAAACTTGGTCGTCTTGTAATGCACGTCCAAATCGACTTGCCTTTGATAAGGTATGTTTATTAAATCTAACTCGTAACACAAGGCATCTTCATAAACTGATTCTAGGTAACCGGGACCGAGTTCTTGATAAACCTCTTTAGCAGCGCCAATGATCTTATAAGTCAAATCACTATACAGCAACTTACTCATCTATAATATTTCCTGTGATACTCCGTGTAATTCCGTGGTGAGTTTTCCTTTTTTTATATTCTTGTTCCTACACTCGGTAATCTTCGAATTCCACTGTTTTAATGTACTCCCTGGTTCTATCAAGACTGTGATAGCCGTTTCGACGCCTGGCGTCGTAACCGTAGAGCAGAGCATTAATACCCTCTTCCAATAAATGAATAGTATTCTCTGCGCTGAACTGTTGTGGAGGATAGAACCTGTGCATGCAGATTTCTTGTCCTGAATCGTGAGCGTACAAAAATGGATGCTTATATTTTTCCATCACCACGGGTTTGAAAGGGCTAAAAGTGGGGACCGCTACTCTGCAGTCACGAAACAGGTACGACCGACCATAGTAATCTTTCAATCTATATTCTCCCGTCCGTTTGTAGATGAGATAGTCGTCGGTCGTGCCAATCCTAGTAAATCCAAAGCCGTTTATCTCCAGTGAGCCTTTCTGCGCGACATACAGCAGGATGTCCATATCCTCATCTACGGTGGCGATGAGTTGCTCCCGCCTGAGCACTTCATTCCTTAGTCGAGTTCTCTCCTTCTCTATTACCTGTGCTCTTAGTGCTTTGTGGAGCCAATGGTTCAGTTCGGCAGATGAGATTATGCCATCCCTTGGCGGTTTGAAGGTAGAGTCCAGTTTCTCCAGTTCCTTCAGTGCTTCTTGAAGAGGTTTCAAGTCAAAAACGGTGTTGGTTCGCTCATACTCTCTTGGCGGAACATCGACCTTTTCTGCAATTAATTTTAATATTTCTTCTTTGCCGAATCTCCCTCTTTTAAGCCCTCTGTTTTTCTTTATGAAATATGGCATAACCTGGAAAATGATGGCGATCAGTTTCCAGCTAACGGACATCTCAGCCCTATCTAAGTTACCCGAAAACTGATGTAGAACAGAACTCCTCACCTGACCATACAAGTCCTTGTCTATCCTTTCATAGTTCGCCACCAGGGAATGCAGACTGAGCGATTTTACGAAGTGCTTCCCCTCATTCAGGATTACAGATCCCGTCGTTTTCTGTGAACCAGAGGGATCCGGAGTCGCTTGAATCTCTCTTTCTATGGCAGGATCGTACAGAAGAGGCAGATAGAGAAATCCTGCTTCCACCAGAAAAACAAGGTCAGATCCGATCAACCGCCTCATTACTCGTCCTTCCAGTACTTGCAGTAATAGCCGCCTTCCTGGGGTTTAATGGCCCGAATAGGCACATACAGGTATTTCTCTCCCGCCTCAGTTTCTTCGATTACTGCATATCCCGAAGCCGTACTATCGATTTCTTGTCCTCGAGACAGGAATTTTCCTCCGTCAAGTTGCCTGTTGATGTCTTCTAGGATCAATTGTTCTTCTATGGTCAAATCTTTTTTCTTCAGCGTGCTTTCACATAGCTTCCGAAGTGATTTACCCTCGTAAGCACCTGGTTGGTAAATGTCAACTAAGCCTTCGCCTGCCTGTCCTGGCAGGACTTCAATAACGAGGGGTAGCAACTGCTGTACTTCTTCAGTTTCTAAAGCCCTATGTGTTTCAGCATCCTTCGTCATATTACACCTCCTTAAGATAAATTCCCCGGTCCAGCAATTTCACCACACATGTGTCCACCACTCGGTAGTAGATATTAATACCGGTCCGTTTCGAAGCAAGGATGCCTCGGTCTGTCAACCGTTGAAGTTGGTTGGAAACTGCCTGTGGTTTCATCTCCAAGGCCGCAGCCAGATCTGTGACACACATCTCCCCGGCCCTGGTAAGAGCATAAATCATTCGCAGCCGCGTGCTGTTACCCAGCATCTCGAATACCGCTTCCAGTTCTGCTGCACTCTCCTCGGTCAGTAGGGGACGCTCCAGGCCCGTTGATTTACCTGAAGTGTGACTCAGCTTGTCGAGTTGTTCTTCTTCGTTCCGCATAGCACCACCTCCATTATGATATCTTTCAATTATATAGTGTAATAATGAAAGGTCAACACGGTCGATCTTACCCAAAAGTGGCTTGACCAGATATGGGTAATTTTCTTGTTATGGGTTGATTTTGATTAGTTATGCCAATCGGGGGGTAGAAGTTAAACAAACAGGGCTAGAATGAATGGTCTTTCTTTGATAAACTATTGCGATACGAAATACTAACCGACGATATCCCTCAAACTCAGTATTTCCCTAAAACGAGCTTTATTTAGATTAGATAGGGTGCATGGTTGTTTGGGATCCAGCATCAGGTTTTCTGTTCCCTGGTAAGCTTCCAACTTCCCCCAAAGCCCTGAGGTTGCCTGACTGCCTTGGGATTTCTGGTTTCTATGACAAGAGGTAGTGACATGAAACATCAATTCGACGTCATCATTGTGGGTGCGGGTTTGGCTGGTTTGCGCGCCGCCATCGAACTCGGTGAGGACACCAGTGTCGCCGTGCTCAGCAAGGTCTTTGCCACCCGCTCCCATTCCGGCGCCGCCCAGGGAGGAATTGGCGCCGCCCTTGGCAATGAAGAAGAGGACAACTGGGAATGGCACATGTTCGACACGGTTAAGGGGAGCGATTATTTGGGCGACCAGGATGCCATTGAAATCTTAGTACGCGACGCTCCCCGCACTATCTACGAGTTGGAACACCTTGGGGTGCCTTTCAACCGGACCCCAGATGGCAAGATCGCCCAGCGGGCTTTCGGCGGCCACACCCGCAACTTCGGCGAGGCCCCGGTGAAGCGAGCCTGCTTTGCAGCAGACCGTACTGGTAGGGTAATCCTCGACACCCTCTGGGAAAAGTGCCTCCAGAGGTCCATTCGATTTTTTGATGAATTCCAGCTGATGTCTTTGATTGTCAGTGAAGGCCAATGCCATGGAGTGATCGCTTATGAACTCGCCTCCGGAAAATTACACACTCTCCATAGTAAGGCGGTTCTACTGGCTACCGGCGGTTATGGGAAAGTGTACAAAACCACTTCCAATGCCTTTGCTTCAACTGGAGACGGCTTGGCCATTGCTTTTCGCGCCGGAGCTACCCTGGAAGACATGGAGTTTGTCCAGTTCCACCCCACCGGTATTTATAAACTGGGCATCTTAATCAGCGAAGCAGCTCGAGGTGAGGGTGGCATCCTGCGCAATAATGAGGGTAAAAGATTCATGGAGCTCTACGCTCCTGTGATCAAGGATCTAGCGCCACGTGACATGGTCAGCCGCTGTATTTTAGAAGAAGTTCGAGCCGGCAGAGGTATAGACGGCAAGGATTATGTTCACCTGGATCTAACCCACCTTGGCGAGGAGGTCCTCAATACCAAGCTGGCAGAAATAACTGGATTTGCCCGCATTTATTCGGGTGTGGAGCCGATAAGAGAACCAATTCCGGTCCAACCTACCTGCCACTACATGATGGGAGGAATCGCCGCCAACGCCGACGGCAAAGTCATTACCGACAGTGAAGACACACCATTTCTCGGTCTTTATGCTGCCGGGGAATGCGCCTGTGTTTCCGTACACGGGGCCAACAGATTGGGCTGCAATTCCCTTCTGGACACTCTGGTCTTCGGCAGGAGAGCTGGCAAGGAGATGCGTCGCCATATTCATACCGTCGGGTTTTCTCCACTCCCAGCTAATCCTGAAAAAGAGGTTGCCGCCAAGATTGCCGCCCTCATGGAGAGTAATGGTAATGAGACGGGCGGCCCTATTCGAGAAGAACTGCAAGAAGTGATGATGGATAAAGTCTCGGTTTTCCGTCAGCGCTCAGGACTAACCGAGGCCCTGGAAAAGGTTAGAGAACTCCAGGGACGGTATCAGAAAATTGCCATACAGGATAAGGGGAGTTGTTTCAACCGTGACCTGCTTGATGCCATAGAATTAGACTACATGTTGAATCTGGCTGAAGTTATTACCCTAGGGGCCCTGACCCGTGAAGAGAGTCGTGGGGCCCACTCCCGGGAAGACTTTCCCGATCGTGATGACAAAAAGTGGTTGGTCCACACAATGTTTCGCTACTCTAAAGAAGAAGGGCCACAAGTCTTCTTCAAGCCAGTGACCATAACCAGATTCCAACCTAAAGAAAGGAAATACTAAGATGAAATGCACCTTTATCGTCTACCGTTTCGACCCGGCGGTGGATAAAGAGCCCAGGTATCAGGAATACATGGTCGCGGCAGAGCCCACAGACAAAATCCTGGACTGTTTGAACAAGATACGGTGGGAACAGGACCCCACCCTGAGCTATCGCTATTCCTGTGCCCATGGGATCTGCGGTTCGGACGCCTTGATGATCAATGGCAGGATTGAGCTGGCCTGCCAGAAGCTGGTCAGGGATTTCAAAACCGCCAACAATTTTGTGATTGAACCGTTGCCGCTGTTTAAGGTTATTAAGGATCTGGTGGTGGACATGAACCCGTTTTTCGAAAAACACCGAACCGTGAGACCATATCTCATCAGTGATGAAGATCCGCCTGAGAAGGAGTGGCTGCAAGATCCTGAAAACCAGAAGTTCTTTGAACCTGCACTCGCCTGCATCCTTTGCGGTGCGTGCACTGCAGCCTGCCCAATAAACCGATCAAACGACAAGTATCTCGGCCCTGCGGCTTTGCTGAGAGGTTTTAGGTATGTCGCTGATTCCCGCGACACCGCCACAGGAAGCAGGCTGGCTCAGCTTGACAATGAAGACGGTGCCTGGGGGTGCAAGAGCATGTGGTGGTGCACAGACGTTTGCCCCAAGTCCATTCCAGTGACCAAGTCTATCGCCCAAATCAAACGGCTTATTAAAGAGGAAGAAAAAAGAAAGACAGCGGGCAGCTAGCAGCAACAACGTTGGTGGTTAGAGGTTGGAGGTTTGAGGCTAAAAAAAACTCTTACCCGCCTTCAACCTCTAGCAAGGGTCTGCAGGGCAGACCTGAAGCTTTTGTAGCGTGACCATCTGAGAGCGCTCAATGCTGTTGAGCTAACGCTTCGATCGACGAAATCCCCCTCGATCCCCCTTTCCGAAAGGGGGAAGATTTTGAAGTGATTTCATTAAGTTCCCCCCTTTGGTAAAGGGGGGCTAGGGGGGATTTGGAAGACCATAACGCAAAAAATAAACGGCTATCCCGAATGCCACCGCCACGTTGAGCGTTGTTTTAACTCCCTGCATGGGCAGGCAAAGAACACGTTCGCACTGCGCCAGAATGCCAGGGTCAACACCAGAGACCTCGCTTCCCACCACAAGTACGATGGGAGGGCCACGAAGGTCACCCACAATGTCAAACAACGATTCCGAGCGAGGACCACCTTCAAGCGCCCATAAACGCAACCCTCTTTCTTTCAGGGATATTGCTGCAGCCAACCCATCCCTGTGGTAACTCCAGGCGACAGTGTGCTCAGCACCCAGGGAGGTTTTGGCTAATTTGGGATTACTCGGAGTAGGTGTGATCCCACATAGATGCACATGCCTGATGCCAACACCATCCGCTGATCTTAAAATATTCCCCACATTGAAAACGCTACGGATGTTGTCCAATAAAGCTTCGACTTCAGGTCCGTTCGACACGATTTTGCCGGTCTCCACTTCGTGAGCGTTATAAGGAGGATTGACCACCCTGGTTTGGCTACCACACTTTGGACACTCCTCCCCGAGCCCACTCTTTTCAACAACAGGAAAACGAAAGTGGCACTCTAACCGCTCGCACTGGCGAATTTGGTAACGGGGGATAGTCATTGTTCTGTTCATCTGTACATGATACTTACTCTCTGCGGTTTGCTAGCCCGGATATTTCATGAATTGTCGTCGCGAGACCGTGAAGATGGGCGTGCCACCGGGCAACCGCAGGGGGTTGGATCCGAGGCGTACTTGCACAGTACGTCGTAGGGTCCTACACCCGAGGACGCCCGGAAGGACGCTTATATCCGCGGTCGTAGCAGACGATTCGTGAAATATTCGGGCTAATCTATGGTAAGAGATTTGCCCGTGGGTGTAAAGGTGGGACATTTTATGAATTCTTGACATATTTTATCCACTTGTGATAAACAAAAAACTGGGCGAGGATCTCGATGATGCCTATCATCGCCTCGCCCGGTGCCCCTAGCCCCCATCGACCCAAGTGCGCCGGGTCGATGGGGGCATTTTTTCGCTATATCTTCTTTAAAAACTGAGGGTAAGAGTGAAAACATGAAAAATCAGCTAGGCCCAGAAAAAACTCTGGAGATGATTGAGCAGGATTTGGCCACATTTGAACGTCTAAGCGAAAAGGAGTTCAATGCCGAATTAGTGAAAAGTGAACTTGAGAAATTGAGCAAAGAGGAATTAGTTGAACTCCAGATGAATATGTTTGTGCAGTACCATCAAATGGCAAAAATAATAGTAGAATTGGCAGAGGCACTCAGGGAGGCTTTGGGCTAGCCCATTCAGGCGGTCAAACCGGTAAAACTAAACTCACTGATCTTCAAAGCCGGGGCCCGTGTCGCCTGGCCGCCAAATTCACTCATGAGCAAACGTGTCTCCTTACCCACGGTTTCCACCTTCGCCAATGCCTCAACGTATGACTGCGTGAAGCGCAGATCCTTTACCGGATAAGCCAATTCCCCATTTTCAATGAAAAACACTCCATCGCGGGTCATGCCAGTTATCACACAGTCCCGTGGGTGGACCAGACGAGTGTACCAGAAGCGGCTGATGTAGAGACCGCGTTCGGTTGAACGGATCATTGCTTCAGTGCTGGTTTTGCCCGGGGACATAAAGAGATTGGTGGCTATCGGCCCCAGGGAGCGCATGGTTGGCGGCAGGGCGTGGCCGGTTGTGGTCTTGCCCATTTTCCGGGCTGTTATACGATCATATACCGGGCCTTGCACCACACCTCTCTCAACAACGTCTACCCTTTGTTTGGGCACACCCTCAAAATCGAAAGGCATGGGAACACCTTCCGGCTCCAAACCATCATCCCGAATATCAACCAATTCGCTCATGACCTTCTCTCCCATGCGGTCATTCATCCACGAACGCCCCTCCAATACTGCTTGCGCCCCCATGCCGTAGTAATTGAGCATGTTGAGAAGATCTTCGGTTGCATATGGTGTCAGGACAACACCGTATTCACCGGGATCGATCAGGTGTGGATCGGTCCCATCTTCAGCTTTTTGAATTGCGGACCGCGCCAAGGATTCTGTCGGGATATCTGTTACCCGCCACCCCGACCCCTGTTCTCGGCCTGAAGCGTCTTCTGCCGCCACCACGATCTGGAAATCTCCGTTTGTACTGGAATGATAACCGAACAGTCCGAGCGTGTTGGCAACAACAATCTCGTTGGTGCCAGTGGAGAAGAGCCCCGAGCCGTTTAATCCCTTCTCCCCGGTCAAACGACATGCCGTGCCCACAGCTGTGGCACGTTCTTGGGGTGAATATCCAGCCGTGGCTTGATCAAAAGCATCCACAGCAACATATTGTGCTAGCTCAGGCAGCCCAGGATAATCCGGATCTTCAGGACTGATCTTCGCATTGGCGCGGGCTCTCTCCACCAAGATGTCCAATCCATGTCCATCCAATCGGTTGGTGGTGGCCAAACCCATCCTTTTGCCCCAAAGTAGGCGAACCATCAGGGTGACATTGCGTTGAGCAACATTCTGGTGGATGTAGTTATTGGCGAAACGCGTCAGACTCTGTTCCTCGAATGAAAGTATGACTTCGGCAGCATCTTTCCCGGCACGCCGGAGAACTTCTTTGCATATATCTTTAGCTTTCTCTCTCCCAAGCATTTTGTCCCTCGCCTCGAACTGTCATCTATTGTCATTTGGCCACTGAAAGTGGCGGTCATTTGGCTTCGCCGTCATTACGCTGCGCTGTCATTCATAGTTCACTGTTATTGTGGAGTTGCAACAACTTAATGACGGCCGTGAGGCCGAATGACGGGCGCCAGCCCTATTGACGGCGGAGCCAAATGACTCTCTCTTGCTTACTGCCTGCTGCCAGCTGTTTGCTGCTTCTACTGCCTGAACACCCCTACTTTCACATTTCTGAAGCGAGCGGGTGCCGCACCGTGACCAGTATGAGCAATCTGGGAGGGCTGTCCTTTACCGCAGTTGGGCGTCCCCCACATGTTCCAGTGATTTTTATTGCACACGGCGTCACAACTGTACCAAAACTCGGGCGTAATACCAGTGTAGGTGCAATTGCGAAGCATGCGGCCCAATTTACCATTCTTGATCTCATAGCCTATTTCAGTGCCGAACTGAAAATTGTAACGTTTGTCGTCTATGGACCACGAACGGTTGGTCGCCATGTAGATGCCTTTATCGGTGTCTGCAATCAAATCGTGCAACTCCCATTCACCGGGCTCCAGGCTAACGTTGGTCATACGAATAAGCGGAATTCTGTTCCAGGAAGAGGCCCGCATGCACCCATTGGAAACCTTTTCCAGTCTTGAGGCGGTCTCACGCGACATCAGATAGCCAACGAAATTACCTTCTTTAACAATGGGCGCAGATTGCGCTTCCACTCCTTCATCGTCCCAGCCAAAGGTACCGAGACCATAGGGGCTCACACTATCTGCACTGATGTTAACCAGTTCAGATCCGTAGCGGAAGTTGCCCAGTTTTTCTTGAGTTAGAAAAGACGTTCCGGCATAGGCAGCTTCACTGCCAAACACTCGATCGAGCTCAATCGGATGACCACAAGACTCGTGGACTTGAAGGGCAAGCTGGTCGCCGGCCAATATTACTGTGGTGGTAGTATCGGCTGGACAGGGATCAGCAGTCAGGAGCGCAACAGCCTCGTTGGCAATGCGGTCAGCATTGCCGGGCAGATCCCATTGGAGCATCATCTCCCAGCCACCTGTGACTTGCTGGCGGCCGAAAGAATTGGGATAGGAACGTGTCTGCACCTCACTATCGCCCACTGCAGTGGCAACAATCCCGCCCCCAGTCTCAATTATGGTCTGCTCAGTAAAAGCGGATTCGGTGTTCGCAAACCATTTCTTTTCTCGGATAAGAACCAGATTACCCTGTCTTACGCGGACACCATCCACCCGGGCCATCTCAGCGTCTGCAGCCAGGAGCACTCCTAGCCTGTCTTCCAAGGAGATGGTGAAAGGATCTATCGTCACCGGGGTTACATATTTACCCTGACTGGATACGGGTGGGCCGAGATCCACTTTCTCACCACGCACAAACCCTGAGGCGAGGGCGATCTCCAGGGCTTGTTTGCTAACGCGGTCAATTTCCTCGGCTGTCAACTCACGGCTGGACGAGAAGCCCCAGGCTCCATTAACCAAAACGCGGATGCCAAAGCCCATAGAGTCTGAAAAGTTTATCGCCTCGACAACCCCGTTTTTGACTTGGATGCTTTCTGTACGATTTTCTACCACCCGAATATCTGCATACTGAGCGCCAGCCGACTGGGCCAAATCGAGGGCACGAGTCATCAGTGTTTTCAAACTTACCTCCCACTTTTAATCAAAAAGGTGTACCTCTATTTGATGGAGTCCGTTGTTCCGCCTAAGGCGAATCCGTGGTCCGTTGCAATAAAACGCATAGCGCATAGCGCTATGCTCCTTTTGCCCTCCCTACTCTCATATTTATCGGCCAGTGTATCTCTTTCTCATCTTCAGGACGACCCCAAGCCCTTCTCAAGTCTCTTATAACAACCTCAATGGGATCAGTGTTGTGCTTATCTTTGAACTTCTGCACAGAAGACCATGTTCCCAGGTAGCCAACAAGACGCTCCAAGTTCCATCTGCCCTCCATTTTGAACAGGGGTGCGACCAGTTCCTCGAATGGAAACGGAATGGTTTGGTATTTATCGTCAACAAGCTTCCGTTCCGGGGGCCAAAATGGTCCAACCACATTCGCATAAAAGTGGTCAAGCACTCTATCGATGGCAGAAGATATACGGAGGAGACTGTAAGACCAGACGGCGAGCACTCCTCCTT
>JAUWKY010000078.1 GCA_030613915.1 Syntrophobacterales bacterium | reverse complement strand
ACCAGGTAATTTCTGGAGGTTATCCTTTGAATTATATATTATAATGTTTCGGATGAATACTAGTCGTTATCGGGATCTAAACACCGCACTCCGAGAGCAGTTCGGATGCCGTGTACAGAAGATTACTCTGGATGCGGCACTAACCTGCCCGAACCGAGATGGCACCCTGGGCGTAGGCGGTTGCATCTATTGCAATGTCAGAGGTTCGGGGACCGGCTTATCCCAACAGTACACCATCCCCCAACAACTCGAACGTGGTAAAGAACGGTTGCGCCGTCGCTATAAGGCGAAAAAGTTTATTGCTTATTTTCAGTCTTTCTCCAACACTTACGGGCCTTTGGATGAACTGAAACACCTCTACTTAGAAGCCCTTGCCGTAGAGGATGTGGTGGGTCTTGCCATTGGCACCAGGCCTGACTGCGTGGCTGACGATGTTCTGGACATGTTGGCCGATTTGAACCGGCGGACTTACTTATGGGTAGAATACGGCCTGCAATCTATACACGACCGCACTCTAAGACTGATCAACCGGGGCCACGACGTTGCAGCCTTTGTGGATGCAGTGGAGCGAACCCGTCGGCGATGCCTCGACATCTGCGTCCACGTTATCTTGGGACTTCCCGATGAGGATAAGGCGGAAATGCTGGCCACAGCGCGGGGGCTGGCCAAGCTCGACATTCAGGGGATCAAAATTCACCTTCTTTACGTGATTCAGGGCACACCACTTGCAGATCTCTACCAGAGTGAAAACTATCGTTGTCTGAGCCGTGAGGAGTATGTGGATATTGTCTGCGAGTTTATAGCTCTGCTTCCCCCACAGGTGGTCATTCATAGGCTCACCGGTGATCCTCACCCGGATGAACTCCTGGCCCCGAAGTGGGCACTGGACAAACAGACCAATCTGCAGGCTATCCGTGACACCTTGGAAAGTCGCGACCTTTGGCAAGGGAAATATTACAGCTAGCAGATGCCGGGTGCGCTCAACTCTCCAAAGATCGCCATTGTCCGTAGTTCCGCCTAAGGCGGATCAGTGGTCCGTTGCATATTTAATAAGATATACTTGCATTAATGACGCAACTTGCTAACATCTCTCATTATCGAATTGAGATGGATTTGAATGCTGACTCCCTGCAACTGACGACGGACGACTGACAACGGACGCGCATCTGCCGCAGCAAGAACCATTGACTATGGAGACCTCCACCCTGCATCAAGACTCCCCGCGTGCCTGGATCGGTCCGTTTCTTTTTCTCAATGTCCTAATGTTCCTGGTTTTTTCCAACATTGCCATTTTCTATCTCTATCCTATCTATCTTCAAGCGATCGGAAGCAGCAAGACCACCATCGGTTGGGTCATGGGCCTCATGCCCATCAGTACTGTAGTTTCCAGGCCCTATATGGGGAAATTGGTAGCGCGTCGGGGCGAACAATGGGTTATTCTCCTTGGTCTTGTCATTATTTTTTTCAGCACCTTGGCATACCACGGACTCCAGCAAGTGGGGTGGCCCATGCTCCTCGTTCGAGTCTCGCACGGTATAGGATTTTCAGCATTTGTCTCCGCTTCCTACACTGCGGTGGCCCAGTGGGTCCCAGCAAGGCGACGAGGCCAGGCCTACAGTTACATCGGCGCTTCCATCCTGGCAGCTGTAGCCCTTATGCCTTTGGCAGGTGAACACCTGGTCAAGGGTTTTGGATATCCTGCCTTGTTCAACGGTGCGGCTGCCACTGTGTTACTCGCTGCTATTCTGACCTTAACTCCGGCTACAAGTCGTGCCGTCTCAACAAGCAGATATGAGGGTTCTGTTCTCTATGGTCCATTACTGAGAAGGCGATCAACTTGTCTCCTGCTTCTGGCAATCCTACTCTTTGTCCAGGGACACGCCACAGTGTTGAATTTTGTCGCTCTCCAGGCTGACAGATTCGGACTGCCACCCGGATACTATTTTGCGGTCGCTGCATCCCTGGCTTTCATCTTGCGCCTGGTCGCTGCATCTTTCATCGATCGATACGGTAAGAAGCGTTTTATGAAAGTTTCCTTTGTTTCTTTCGGAATCGGCATTTGCTCCATCCCCCTGATCTCCTACCCACCGGCGTTTTATGCCTCCGCTTTTCTCTATGGTGCAGGGCTTGCTTTCCTGTTTCCAGCGGCCGTAGCACTGGCCGCGGACCAGGCGAAAAAATCGGAAGAACTCCCTGGCATGATGAGTCTGGCCACCGCGGTCTTCGACCTAGGTTTTATCAGCGGTTCAGTGATCTCCGGCTGGTTTGCCGATCTTTTCTCACTGGACATCCTCTTCCTGGGTGTCGGCGCTCTCAGCTTTGTTGGTTTCGTGCTGATGTACTCACCCATCGACGAAGCCCAAAGCTCGTGATGCGATTCTGTGCCCTCCCTGAACCAGTGCTTAGATCCATTTTTATCTCTCACAGAGATCACAGAGTCTCAGAGAGCCCGCAGGGCTCGGGCGAGAGCTTCTTATACTCAAAAAAATGCAATTAAGCTGACTCGCCTTTCGAATGACAAAAAGCGTCAGTTTGCGCCGTTTAGGGTCCGGAGGCTGACGAGCGTGGTGGATGTTGACTCCACCATCATCCTTCCATATTGCTGATTATATTACTAAATAAATGACAGTATAAAAAAAAGCTGTAGTTGGCACCACTCATGCACTGAGTCGTGGATACTTAGTAAATCAAACGCGTAAAAATTATGGAACACTCAAACGACAGAGGAAATGTTATGTCTGATCTGGAAAGAGTTGTTAAAGCAGCTGAGATCTTGAAATGGGCCGAAGAAAATCGCAGGTGCAAGCTCACTGATGCGCCCCATTGGATCGTTATGACCCTGATGGAAGACATCGTCTATTTCGATTGTCATCTCGTCGAGCAGTTAGTTATGGCTTTGAACGGATCCTGGGGGGCAGTTATGCAAGATGGATATCTCGAGCACGCCACTGAAAAGCTCATGACCAACGTCTTGCTTGCCAGCCTTCATGAGGATGGTTACATCGAGGTCTCATCTGGCTTGATGGACGACCCACGGTTGTTTGATTTTGACCACGACCTTGACGTTCAAGTGAGTTTGACCCAATCAGGGGAGGAAGCCCAGGTATGGCAGGAACTTAATCTGTTTGAGCCCATCGCTCGCCAGGTTGAGCTTCAATAGCAGGGTAAACTGACACCATTTGACCCAGCAAACAACATTTTTGCCACTCTCCGCGCAGACCACGCACAGAAAGGGCCCGGAGCCACATAAGCTCCGGGCCCTTTCGCTATATGGTTCAACACGAAACCAATTTAGGAATTTAGGAATTCAGAAATTGAGGAATTACAAAAGACTGAACGGCTTGCCATCTCCAGAGTAGTCCAATCCTTAAATTCTTCGCGCTCGCTGCGCTCCGCTCAGTCCCCCCCCCGTCAGGGCGGGGCCCCGGTTTCCTTAATCCCTAAATTCCTTAATCCCCTAATTCCTCAATAAAAAGTATGTACCTCGCCCTCCAGTACCGCACCTTCTTCCCAGTCTAGAAAGCGTGTACTTATATTTGCCTCGAGATTAGCCGAATTCTTGACCCACAATCTATTGGTTACCTCAATCTCACCCTGAATCCTACCGGCCACTGTTAGGTCTTTCGCTTTGACCTTGCCCTTCACCTCCCCCTCGGGGTAGATGTGGAGAGCTCCTTTGGTGATAATGGTGCCTTCAAATCGCCCCGCCACAAATACGTCCTTTTCGCACTCGATTGTGCCAATAACCAAACTATTTAACCCTACAACATTCATTAGCAAACTCGCAAAATAGATGAAACCTTAATACACACTTTTTCGGCAGGATAAACCTATTCGCCGCTTGCTCGTCTTTTCTTCATCTCCTCTCGGCCGTTTTCCCAAATGATGCAATGCGTGCGAAATTTACAGTATTCCTCAGGATCGCTGCAGGCCAGGCGAGCTTCCAGACACTCGTCGCAGTAGCCATATTCGTACTTTTCGCAATAAAGTACACTCTTTCGTTCTGGATGATAGCGGCAGTGACGTTTATCTACCATGGCGGAAGCAGCCTACTCGAAAAATCTCTTGGCGTCAAGGATCGGGCTCACTGGGTTCGCCGCATGGGGCATAGGGTAAAAGATCCTGACACGCCTGGCTCAATGCTCGCTGCAAAGACAGAGCCATTCAGCAAGACCATTCCGGCAAATTTGTTTATAATTACTTATTGGCTAAACGCATGGAGGTTTAAATGTCGAAATTCCCTCAAAAACCTAAGCCGGAATGGCTAAGGAGGCGGTTCAGCTCCAAATCCTCTGTGACCGAAGTCAACGATTTGCTCCTGGACCTCAACCTCCACACTGTGTGTCAGGAAGCGCATTGTCCCAATCAGTCAGAATGCTTTGGAAATCACACAGCCACTTTTATGCTTTTAGGTGACCATTGTAGCCGCAATTGCACCTTTTGTGCCGTAACCCACGGAGTCTCAGAACCACCGGATCCTGAGGAGCCCAAGCGAGTTGCAGAGGCAGTCTCACGACTCGGCCTCAAATATGTGGTACTTACCTCGGTAACTCGCGATGATCTTGCTGATGGTGGTGCCTCTCATTTTGCCGCCACAATCAAGACTATTCGTTCGTTTGCAAGTGACATTTTGGTGGAGGTTCTGGTCCCGGATTTCCAGGGCTCCGCTCAATCCCTGGCAACCGTGTTGGCCTCTCAGCCTGCGGTTCTAAATCACAACCTGGAAACCGTGTCCCGCCTCTATCCTGCCGTTCGGCCGCAGGCTGACTATCAGCGATCTTTGCGGCTATTGAAAGAAGTAAAGCGTTTGCATCCCGAAGCTGCTACCAAGAGCGGCTTCATGGTGGGCCTCGGGGAAAAACAAGAGGAAGTCAGCAGGCTTCTTCGGGACCTCCGCAAGGCAAACTGCGACCTGGTCAGCATCGGCCAGTATCTTCGTCCATCCCAGGACCATCATCCCGTGGTGGATTATATACATCCTGAACTTTTCCAGGCTTATCAGCAAGAGGCTGAAGAGCTAGGCTTCTCTGGTGTCGCTTCCGGTCCTTATGTCAGAAGCTCCTATCAGGCGGAGAAACTTTACAGGCAAGCGAGAGGGATGGATTGATGCGGGATATGGGATGCGGAGTGCAGAAAATGAGATCTTCATCGTAGATCACAGATCTCACATCTCACCTCTATGAGGCGGTACAACTGCGGGCTACCGAACCATCCCAGAAAGGCGAAATGGCACGGAGTTCTTCAATAATAGGGGGCATAACCTTCAAGATAAAGTCGACTTCTTCCTCGGTGTTATAGGAGCTCAGGCTAAAACGAATAGAGCCGTGGGCTGCTGTAAACGGCACGCCCATGGCTCGGAGCACGTGGGAGGGTTCCAGCGACCCGGAGGTACAGGCTGAACCCGAGGAAGCGCATATCCCCTTATCGCTCAGTTTCAAGAGGATGGACTCTCCCTCAACATATTCAAAGCTGATGCTCGAGGTGCTGGGCAGCCGCTGGTCTCGATCACCATTTACAATGCTGTTGGGAATTTTTTCCAGAAGGCCATTTTCCAGCTTGTCGCGCAAACCCTTTACCCTTACATTCATATCTTCCAGGTGGTTGGCTGCCAATTCACAAGCCTTGCCCAGACCAATAATGTAGGGAACGTTTTCAGTGCCGCCTCGGCGGCCTTCCTCCTGGTGACCACCAACAATATAGGGAGAAAAGCGAGTACCCCTTCGCACATAAATAACTCCAATTCCTTTCGGAGCGTGCAGCTTGTGGCCGGAGAGGCTCAGCATATCTATCTGACTCTCGGCTAAATTGATAGGAATTTTGCCGACAGCTTGGACCGCGTCTGTGTGGAAAATTGCCCCCCGGCCCTTGGCCACATTGGCTATCTCTTCCACCGGGAAGAGAATCCCGGTCTCGTTATTGGCCCACATCACACTGACGATGGCAGTATCCTCGGTTATTACTCGTGACACCTCATCCATTGACAGCAGCCCATCACGGTCCACGGGTAGCTCAGTAACCCGGTAGCCCTCACGCTTCAAGGGGGCCACCAAATTCTTCACCGCGGGATGTTCCACTCTGGTAGTTACCACATGCCTCTTTTCCGGATTGGACTCCAGCGCACTCATTATGGCTGTGTTGTCACTTTCTGTGCCACAGCTGGTAAAAATAATCTCTTGCGGCCGTGCCCCAATAAGACTGGCCACCCGCTCCCTCGCCTCCTCCACTTTTGTGTGCACCTGGCCGCCGAAAAAGTGCATGCTGGAAGGATTCCCATACAGTTCAGAAAAATAGGGACTCATCTCCTCCACCACTTCGGGAGCCACCCTGGTTGTCGCATTGTTATCCACATAAATGGTCTTCATTGCGCAACCTCCTCTACCACCAGATTATCAGTGACAAGTTCCCGGAGCTTGCTTTCCACATAGTGCTTTAAGGTAATGTCCGAGGCCACACAGGTAGCGCACGCTCCTCTGAGGGAAACCAGCACTCTGTCACCGATGATGTCAACGAGCTCAATGCTGCCGCCATCCTTCGCCAGTGTGGGCTGGATTTCACGCTCCAGGGTTTCCTCGATCAGTTTCATTTTCTGAATATTGGTTAGCCGCGCTTTGGCGGGTTTTTCGGGCTCGACCTCCGCTTCAGCCTGGCCCAGTATCTGCTGCAGCATACCTTCGATACGCTCGTGGCAAGAGCCGCAACCACCGCCAGCCTTCGTGTAGTCGGTTACTTGCTCCAAAGTTGTGAGGCTGTTGTCCAGGATGGCATCTTCGATCTCCTTTTCGGTCACCCCAAAACACTCACAAACGATGTCGGAATCTTCCTTGGGAAGCTTCTCGCCGCGATAGTTGGCTACCGCAGCTCGGAGAGCTTCCTGACCCATGACCGAACAATGCATCTTCTTGTCTGGTAGTCCACCCAGATATTCCACGATATCCTGGTTGGTTATTGTCTCGGTCTCTTCCAAGGTTTTTCCGATGATCATCTCAGTCAGGGCCGAAGAAGATGCAATGGCACTGGCACAACCAAATGTCTGGAATTTCGCTTCTGAAATGCGGCCCTTCTCATCAAGCTTAAAGGTGAGCTTGAGGGCATCACCACAGGATAAGGAGCCCACTTCACCAACTCCGTCCGCGTCCTCTACCTCCCCAACATTCTTGGGGTTCTCAAAAAGTTCTTTCACTCTGTCCGTGTAAACCCACATGTGGCAACCTCCCACATCACAGAATCATTATTGCTCAGAGAAACCAGGATGAGTTCGCCTATTCATAATCCTCTGACCTACTTTTATACCCGACTAAAGTTAACTCCACAAGGGACAGATTACAAGTGAAGAGTAGGTACAAGTGTCTAAAATGAGGAAAATTGACATAACGTGGCTCAATTGGCTATCTTGCAAAGGTGATGTGAGATCTCGGATTTCGGATGTGGGATGAGAGATGAGCAATGACTAGAATGGAACCGCCTGATTATAGCGGGATTTTTCTTGAGCCCGAAAATATAAAATACCAAGAAATAGACCCGCCTCTCAGAAACCTTATTCGCCTTATTAGTTCTGAATCTTGGGTCAAGACATATGGCTGCTGCGCCGGCCATGCCCACCACGGAGAAGAATCAGGCGCTGAACACCAATTTTTCATGGGGTTTTTCGTTAACCATGAATACGGTGGCGCCGATCGCTTGCTATCGTGGGTAGAGGAAGCCAATCGACTCAATGGGCCCACTGGATTACGCGCTGAAGTGGAAAGCGTTGACAAACACCCCTTCGGCCAGGGCAGCGTTGACGGCTGGTATGCCTATCGGATTACAGCGTATGAGATCCGGGGCAGGATGAGTCTTCTCCCGGCGCAAACCTACCTGCGTATGATTAAGTGTTTGGAGACGGCCTGGCAAAAGTTTGGATCTGTTTCTTAAATTGCGGAGGTAATTCGCCAAAAACCAAAGCTGTGACCTTTAAGGGTCATTCTCATGGAAAATCTCTTGACAAGCAGAAAGGCCTAGGTTAGTAAAAGAGGTCCGGTCAGTATTCGACCGGGTATTTTTTGGGGGCCTAGTTCAGCATGGTTAGAACGTCCCGTCAGTCCAGACGGGAAGGTCGCCTGCTCAAGTTCCCTGTTAATTGTGACAAAGTTTTGCGGGGGCGTAGTTCAGCATGGTTAGAACGCCGGCCTGTCACGCCGGAGGTCGCGAGTTCGAATCTCGTCGCTCCCGCCAACTTTTAATGAGAGCCTGCCCCTTTCAGTGGCAGGCTTTTTTTCTATGGCATATTTCGTCTACATCCTCATGAGTGAAAAAACCGGAACTTACTACGTAGGTCATACGCAGGACCTAAATTCTCGGCTTGAAAGGCACAACCAGGGAA
>JAUWKY010000319.1 GCA_030613915.1 Syntrophobacterales bacterium | reverse complement strand
GTTAGATTCACCCGTTTGCGAATGCGGAGGCTAGGACTGCGGCCACCATTTTCCAAGGCACCAAGGAATGCATGAGGAGAAGTTGTGATCCCGATTGACGAACTCAAGAAGTACGAAATTTTAGCTGATCTGGATCCCACGGAACTGAAAATCCTATCCAGCATGGCGGAGGCCATCCATGCGCGGGAAGGTGAGGTGCTGATACGGGCCGGACTGCCGGCACGCACGCTTTACATCCTTCAAGAAGGCGATCTCATGGTGGCCTTTCCTGATGGTCGCGCCATTACCTTACACAAACCCGGTGGGGTGGTGGGCTGGTCGGCACTGGTCAGTCCCACTAGTTACACGGCATCTGTAACCTGTCTGACGGACTGTACGTTCATTACCTTTCCCGGCAGCGAGCTATTACGTCTGGTCCAAAGAAACGTGGCTATTGGAACCAAAATCATGCGCAACATTTCCGAAGTACTTAGCAGGCGGCTGCCCTTTTTGCAGGAAGAAGACAAGCGCAGAATAAAAAGTAGGAGGTAATTCCATGGGTGGATTTTCTGCAATCAGCGCCGGCAATGGCTGGCTGATCGCTGCCCTGGGAATTTCTGTGGTTTTTTTTGGGCTGGCATCCCTCGCCTTTATCATCACCTATTTCCCTCGTGCAATCCGCTGGTGGAATGACCATGCTCAAAGTCCCAAATATACCGTTCAACTGCTGAGGAGTATTTTTAGCCAGCGCAAGAGAAAGGCAACTATAAGCGCAGATGCTGGGGAAGGGCATGAGCCTGGGGAACTCGATGACGTGGAAGAAGCCCTGCGCTTGCTCACTGCTCACATGAAGGAGCCATTCAAGCTTCCCCGGCTCATCGAGGTGGCCGAGCAGCGAGGACTGGCCAGGGTTCACTCAACCATTAACCGTTTGCTTGTAAGGGGTACGATGGTAGGTGGGGCAGATGGCCTGTTCCGCTGGGGGACGTCAAGTGAGAGCGAAAAAGCAGTTAATGGCGAGACAGTGTCGAAGTGATGCCTCTCGCCCGTTCCCTTGGGCTTGACCAAGGCCAACCCCCGCGGTCTCTCGAGTCCTCAGAGAACTCAGAGAAAAAGAAGTTGATGGATGCACTAAGATCGCTTAAGGGCCCTGCAAAGCAGGGGTCCCGATGTTACTCATCGGGACTGATGGGGAACCTTTGAGACCAAGGTAAGCAAGCTTATCCTTGATCTCAAGAGCTCCCCATCTACTCCTCAAGCGATCCTTCAGCCGTAAATACAAAATCTGCTCTTTTTTGGTTGTTTGAGCTCTCTGAGTGCTCTGTGAGCTCTGTGAGAGGCGAAAAAGGCTCTGCAACGAATCAAATAAACGAGGACACAGATGGAGCTCCTAATAGACTTCTTTCAAAATACCGGTTTTGGCATGGCTGACTATCGCAATTTTGTCATGATCGGTGTGGGGCTGGTCTTCCTTTATCTCGGTATAGCCAAACACTACGAGCCGTTGCTTTTGGTTCCCATCGGCTTCGGTATCCTGGTTGGCAACATCCCGGTTTTCAAAGGGTTGGGTTTGGGCATTTATGAGGAAGGTTCGGTGCTCAACTACCTCTACTTTGGAGTGAGTAAGGGTATTTATCCTCCGTTGATCTTTTTGGGTATTGGTGCCATGACAGATTTTTCCACCCTCCTGGCCAGGCCCAAACTCATTTTGCTGGGTGCAGCTGCGCAACTGGGAGTTTTTATGACATTTTTAGGGGCGCTGTTTCTAGGTTTTGTCCCAACAGAAGCAGCTTCTATCGGCATAATTGGTGGTGCGGACGGCCCCACTGCCATCTTTTTGTCGGCCAAGTTGGCACCTCACCTGGTGGGACCCATTGCCATCGCAGCCTATTCATACATGGCCTTGGTGCCGGTGATACAGCCACCGATTATGAGGCTTCTCACCAGCCGAGAAGAACGTCTCATCAAAATGAGTGACCCCAGGGAAGTGAGCACGCAAGAGAAGATTTTATTTCCCATCGTGGGATTCTTGTTTTGCTGCTTCTTGGCACCTGCCGCCCTGCCATTGCTTGGCATGCTCTTCTTTGGTAATCTTTTGAAAGAATGTATGGTTACAGACCGCCTGGCTCGAACCGCCCGGACTGCTGTGGTGGATACAGTAACAATTGTTCTGGGTCTAACCGTTGGTGCCAGCACCCAGGCTGATGTATTTCTCACTGGCAAGTCCATCGGTATTTTTATCCTGGGTGCCTGCTCCTTCATGGTGGCCACGGCAGGAGGAGTGATCTTCGCTAAACTGATGAACCTACTGAGCAGTGACAAGATTAACCCTCTCTTGGGTGCGGCTGGAGTTTCGGCTGTGCCTGACTCGGCCCGAGTAGTGCAGATGGTGGGCAACGCAGAGGATCCAAGTAACTATTTGCTCATGCACGCCATGGCGCCAAATGTTGCGGGGGTTATCGGTTCTGCCATAGCTGCCGGCGTTCTCTGGAGTTTCGTTGGTTGATAGACTAAAAGGACATCCCTGGAAAACCACGTCGGTGGGGGACGAGACCGACTCCATTTGTCCCCGGTGTGATGATGAGACCATTCACCGGGTGGTGGCCATGAAGGAGAAGAAGATCCACCTGGTGATTTGCAGCCGTTGCAACAGCCAACACCGATACCGCCCCTCACTGGCTACCATAACCAGGAAGGTTCCTCTTCCATCCGAGCGCCAAGCAAAGGTCTTGAAGAAGGTTGAGTCAGCCAGGACTCCTCGTCGCCAGGTGTCCTTGAAGGAGTGGCAAGCTCTCAAGGAAGTAGCCGGTGAGATGGAGCCTCTGCCATACGACCCGGGCGCTTCTTACAGTGAAAAACAGATCGTATTCCAACCTACCTTCGGACTCGGTTTCGTGCGCCAGGTGATTGACAAATCGAAGATCGAGGTGGTTTTTGAGTACGAGGTCAAGATTCTGGCCATGAACAGACCGAAGCCAGGGCAAGAGTAAATGGGGCATTTAACAGGAGTTACCCCAAAAATATTGTTTCAGATAGGCAAATGCGCACTCATAACAAACAGTTCTCGGTGTCAGGAAGTGAAGATGAGTGAGGCGGCTGTTGACGGGTCATGGGGGCGGCTCCACCCCCCCGCGCCCGCTTCGCACCCCTT
>JAUWKY010000213.1 GCA_030613915.1 Syntrophobacterales bacterium | reverse complement strand
GGAGAAGCGACTCAATGAGGTGTACGATGATTTCGTAGAAGCTTTCTCCCGTATTCTGGAAAATCATCCCAAGGTTAGCGACTCACGCGCAGCTGCAACGGCCCTTGTCGGTGCAGTACAAGGTATTGCCGTTCAGGGTCTTCTGCGGGCGCCGGAGCGGTCCATTGATGAGCTGGCCAAAGGTTTTATAGGGTTGTTGGCGGAGTGGTAAAGGAAGGCGATTGGGGATTGCGGATTTTAAAAAGCATAGCATGGAGCATGGGGCATAGAGTAAGGAGCCAGCCCTTCGACCCCTTCGACAGGCTCAGGGCAGACAGGCTCAGAGCGGGCAGGCTCAGGGCAGGGAGTCGGAATCCAGAATTTAGGTTTCAGTGTTCAGATTTTAGCTTTTGTGTTTTTCTTTCCTGACACCTGACACCCGACACCTGAAACCCTGAGATTTGGTGCTTGGGATTGCGGAGCTTTTGAAACTCCGATGATAAAAATAAGGATAAATCGGCCAAATTCAGACTGGCAGAAAGGAGAATGAAGGTGAACATAGTAGTCTTGGTTAAACAGGTGCCGGACACCGAGACCAAAATCAAGATTGGTACTGATGGCAAGTCCATAGACACCAGTGAGGTCAAATGGATCATGAACCCTTACGACGAGTATGCCGTTGAAGCAGCTCTTCGTCTCCAGGACAGCGTTGGGGCCAGTGTCACCATTCTTAGCATGGGGCCTGAGAGAACAGTGGAATCCATTCGGACTGCCCTGGCCATGGGAGCAGACACGGGGGTTCTGGTTGACGACACGGCAACAGAGGGAAGTGACGCCCTGGGCAAGGCCAAGGTTCTTGCGGCAGCGCTGACAAGTCTGGAGTTCGACCTGGTTTTTTGCGGCCATCGGGCGGTGGACGACGATGAGAACCAGGTGGGTATCATGGTGGCCGAACTCGCAACCATTCCACATCTGGGCCTGGCCATATCGGTAGAGGTTGCGGACGGCAAGGTAACAATACAACGTCCCATAGAGGGAGCCAAAGTGACCATGGAGGCAACACTTCCGGCGTTGGTAACCTTTGGTGGAGCCCATGCAGTGTGGAATCCAAGGTATGCGTCGTTGCCGGGGATCATGAAGGCCAAAAAGAAAGCCCTTGAGACGAAAACGCTTGCCGATCTTGGGCTGTCTGCAGCTGAGGTGGGAAATGAGGCAGTCAAAGTGAGGGTGACTTCCATGGAGTTGCCATCGGAGCGGCAGGCGGGCCTGGTTCTTGAGGGTGACACGGCTGAGAAGGCCAAAGAGTTGACCCGGTTGCTCCATGAAGAAGCCAAGATCATATAACAAATGTCTAAAATTTTTAAAAACTTACTATATTAGGAGAATAATGATGGCACAGGGAGTATGTGTAATCACTGAGTTTCGAGAAGGTACGTTTCGGCGTGTTTCCTTTGAAATAGCCAGTGAGGGCAGAAAGCTTGCGGATGAATTGGGGGAACCTCTCCTGGCTGTTGCCTTGGGTGAAGGTGTGGAAGAGGTTGCCTCAGATCTTGGAGGCTATGGGGTGGAAAAGGTTTATGTGGTTGATGATGCGTCCCTAAAGGACTATCGGGCTGAAACGTGTGTGCCGGTTGTGGCCGAAATCCTACAGAACATCAGCCCGAAGGTGGTCCTCACCACGGCCTCGGTGGACGGTAAGGATTTCAGTGCAAGGCTGGCAGCAAGGCTTGGGGCTGGCTTGGCCACGGATTGCACCGAATTGAAGATCGAGGGAGGTGGGCTCAAAGCAAAGAGGCCAATGTATGCAGGTAAGGCATTTGCCTGGTGTGAATGGTCGGATGGGGCCTGGCCTCAGATGGCCTCTTGCCGGCCAAATGTGATGGATTGTCTTGCACCGGACACATCCAAGAAGGCTGAGGTGGAGAAAGCTGAGGTAGCACTACCTGCGGGAAATCTTACCCAGGTGGTGAGCATTGAAAAGGATGCCGGCGGCAAGCTCGACCTTACCGAGGCAGAGGTTATCGTCTCTGGAGGCCGAGGAATGAAAGGGCCGGAGAACTTTGCCATGCTGGAGGAGCTGGCTGGAATTCTTGGCGGTACGGTCGGCGCATCTCGTTCGGCAGTGGATTCGGGCTGGCGTCCCCATGCGGATCAGGTGGGCCAAACCGGGAAAGTGGTCACCCCGAATCTTTATGTTGCCTGTGGTATATCAGGAGCTATTCAGCACCTTGCCGGTATGAGTTCGAGCAAATATATTGTCGCGGTTAACAAGGATCCCGAGGCACCAATCTTCAGCAAGGCAGACTATGGTATAGTGGAAGATCTCTTCCAGTTTCTCCCGGTGTTCATTGAAGAAGTGAAGACGCTGAAGTCGACATGTTAATCGCAAAGCGCATAGCGCCTAGCGCAGAGCGTTTACGCTTAGCGCTAGGCGCCATGCGTAAAGCCGGAGACTGCCATGCAGCCGGGTTATTTCCCCGCCAATATCCTGTTCATCCTGATTTTCGTTGCTGCCAATGGGTTCTTCGTATTCACTGCTTACAAGCTGTACCGGATTCTAAGACTGGGTAAGCCCGAAGACCGATTCGACCGAACATCGGAGCGGATCAAGAGTGTGGTGACCTTCGTGTTAGGACAACGGCGGGTGATACGCGAGCCAGCTGGTTGGGGTCACTTTTTCATTTTCTGGGGTTTCGTAATCATTTCAATTGGCAGCCTAGAGACATTCGGGGTTGGCATTTACCATGGTTTTGCTTATTGGAAATTCCTGGGCAAAGGTCTCAGCAGCTTACTTTATTTACTTCAGGACCTGTTTTGCGCTGCCGTTGTAGTTGCCTTGTGTGTGGCGCTCTATAGACGCTTTGTGGTTAAACCCGAACGTCTCAGATACGAGGATCAGAAGGCAGCCAACCAAGATGCCTGCATCATCATTGGTCTCATCTTTCTTTTAGTCGTACTGCTTTTTGGGGCGCGGGCAGCGGAATATCTTCTGGCCCAAGGAGCGGCAGGTCGATACTTTCCCAGGTTGGCATTCGTCTCGGTTGCCTTCTCTAGTCTCTTTGCGGGGCTCACTAAAGAGGGTTTGCAGGCTTGGTACAGTTTCTGCTGGTGGGGTCATACCGTAGTTATCCTGGGATTCCTCATCTATATTCCCTTCTCCAAGCATTTGCATCTGCTTGGGGCGATTCCCAATGTATTTTTCCGTCGACTCAGCTCCGTCGGCGAACTCAGCAAGATGGATCTGGAGGACGAAACAGCAGAAACGTACGGGGTTTCAAAAATCGAGGAATTTAGCTGGAAGCAGCTCTTGGATCTCTATGCCTGCACTGAATGCGGCCGCTGCTCGGATAACTGCCCTGCCACTCTTACCGGTAAACCTTTGAGCCCCAAATTAACCATCCACCATCTCAAAGAACATCTGCAAGCAAAGGGAAAAATGCTGCTGGCGCAGCAAGGGGAGGCGGAAGCTGCTACAGCCAACCCTGAAGGTGAGTTAGCCAAAGTTCTCATAGGAGACATCTGCCAGCACGATGAGCTTTGGTCCTGCACCACCTGCGGCAACTGCATTGAGAATTGTCCCGTATTCATAGAACACATTGATAAGTACGTTGATATGCGTCGTTATTTGGTTCTCATGGAGAGCAATTTTTCCCCCGAGGTCCAGAATGTAATGCGGAATTGGGAAACCAACTCCAATCCCTGGGGTCTGGGTTTTGCCACCAGGGGAGATTGGGCCAAAGGGCTGCCGGTAAAAACTCTCGCCGAGGACTCCCAGGTGGAATACCTCTACTATGTGGGGTGTGCCGGCAGTTTCGACGAACGGGCCAAGAAGATCAGTTCCGCTCTGGTGACACTCCTCAATGAGGCCGGGGTGAGCTTTGGTATTCTTGGAGCAGAGGAGAAGTGTTGCGGTGAAACGGCAAGGAGGCTCGGCAACGAGTATCTCTTTCAGAGCATGGCCACCGAGCTGGTGGAGATTATTAATTCTTATGGGGTGAAAAAGATCATAACCGCTTGCCCACATGGCTATAATTGTCTAAAGAATGAGTATCCCCAGTTCGGTGCTCATTGGGAGGTTTACCATCACAGCGAATTTCTTGCCACCTTGCTAGAAGAGGGACAATTGCAAGCACAACAAGGCATGGACAAGAATTTGGTTTTTCACGACTCGTGTTACCTGGGTCGATATAATGATCTTTACGAAGAACCACGAACTGTGCTGAATTCTATTCTAGGGCTGAAGTTTTCCGAAATGGATCGAAGCCGTAACAAGGCTTTTTGCTGCGGCGCAGGTGGCGGCAGAATGTGGATGGAGGAAACTTTGGGAGATCAGAAGATCAACGACGCCCGCACTGGCCAGGCACTGAAATTGGAGCCGGATATTATAGGTGTCTGCTGCCCCTTCTGCACCACCATGTTCGAAGACGGGCTAAAGACCTGCGACATGGATGAAAAGGTGAAGGTATACGACATAGCAGAAATTTTGGCCCAGACTGTCAAATCAGAGAAAGAGCAGGGTGGGCAATAACAACCGACTCGTCTTTAAACTTCAAGTAATCTCTCGACGTTTCCCCTCGATATGTGGTAGCTTGTTAGCAGTGAAAGTCGCCCAAGTCAGGTAGATCAGAACGCTTGTCATCATTACTATATTATCTCTGCGTTTCCTGCCCGCCACCACGCCCGCCATGCGAGCCCGCCTGCCACTGCGAGGCACGAGCGGGCAGGCAAGGCGAGGCGGGCGGGTCTGAGATCTCTACGACAAAAAATTTCAGGGAGGTATAGCCATGGAAAAGACCTGGC
>JAUWKY010000346.1 GCA_030613915.1 Syntrophobacterales bacterium | reverse complement strand
TCATTAATGGAGACCCCAACCAGATTGAACAAGCCATACTGGCCTTGGCTGTCCACGCCCGAGATGCCATGCCGGGTGGTGGAAAAATTATCATCGAAACAAAAAGGATGATTTTGGACGACGATTTCCTTCGAACTCACGCCGGAGCTGCAATGGGAGAGTGTGTGCTTATCACCTTATCCGACACCGGTCCGGGCCTGGGCCAAAAAACCTTGGAACACGTTTTTGACCCCTTCTATTCCAAAGAAGACAATAGTGAAAAAACAGGTCTGGGGTTATCCATGGTCTATGGAATTGTCAAAAACCATGGTGGTTACATATCATGCTCCAGTGAACCCGAGGTTGGTACTACCTTCATGATCTATTTGCCGGTAACCGAAAAAGAAGCGGAAGCAAAGAATCCGTGCCCAAAGGGGCTTTCGGCTGCCCCCTGAGGAGGCTTCAATGGTCTTTCCCTTCTTGCGGCAGTCTGCTGGAGTAATGGAGTAATGGAGCATTGCAAAATATCAAATTCCAAGCACCAAGTCTCAGGGTTTCAGGTGTCGGGTGTCAGGTGTCAGGAAAGAAAGACAAAAAAACTGAAACCTGAACACTGAAACCTGAAACCTCCACAAAAGCTCGCCATCTTTACCGACAAAGCCATTCAACGCTGACCCCCGCAAGCGGGATCTTGGACTGGCCCTTCGAAGATCCCGCTACGCGGGGAAGGACCAGGCTTTCGATGTTGAACAAATTAACCTCGTTCAAACCAGCCAAAAATACTCCACTTTCATTAGCTAGCCCGGATATTTTATGAATTGCTGTCGCGAGACCACGACGATGGACGGCCCACCTGGCACCCGGCCCGCGGTACCGCGGGATTGGTTCCGAGGCGTACCCGAACGGTACGTCGCAGGGACCGACAACCGAGGACGCCAGGAAGGACGGCCATATCCGTGGGCGCAGCAAGTTATTCATGAAATATCCGGGCTCGTCTTATCCCTTGTTATTTCGTGCCTGGTGGTTACAATAAAAGAATGTCTTGGAATCACATTTTACTGGTGGAAGATGATGACTCTCTGCGCCTCACCCAGGCCATGTACCTGGAGCGTGAAGGCTTTCAGGTAACTGCTGTTGGCAGCGGTGCTGAGGCAATCAGCCGCATTGCCGCCGATCAATATCAAGCGGTGGTCACCGACCTCCGGCTGGATGAAATTGATGGTCTCGAGGTTCTGGCAGCTGTCAAGGAGCGGTCTCCAGAGACGGAAGTGATCCTCATCACCGGCTTCGGGTCAGTTGACACCGCTGTTGAAGCCATGAAGTCCGGGGCCTACGACTACCTTACCAAACCGGTCGATCCTGACGATCTTGTACTCACCTTGAAAAAAGCAGTTGAGCGGCGGCAGTTACGCCGTCAAGTTGCCTACCTCCAGAAAGAGGTAGCAGAGCAGGCAGGACTGGGCCACATTGTCGCAGTTAGCTCCGAGATGCGGCAGATTATGACACTCGTTCAACAGGTTTCCCAAAACGACGCCACCGTGCTCATCGAAGGAGAGAGCGGCACCGGAAAAGAACTAATGGCCAAGTATATTCATCACACCGGCCATAGGGCTGGTGGCCCGTTTGTGGCAATCAACTGTGGTGCTCTTCCCGAAAATCTTCTCGAAAGCGAACTGTTTGGTCACGTCAAAGGCTCTTTCACCGGCGCTATCAAAGACAAAAAAGGTCTGTTTGAGGTTGCTGATGGTGGCACCCTCTTCCTTGATGAAATAGGTGAAACCAGCCCCGGCTTCCAGGTCAAACTCCTGCGTGTCCTGGAAGATGGCACCTTTCGACGGGTTGGCGGCACCTCTGAGCACCAGGTAAGTGTGCGGATTATCGCAGCCAGCAATAAGGATCTGAGCCGTTTGGTCCAGAAAGGACAACTCCGCCGGGACCTTTACTATCGCCTCAAAGTAATACCCATTTACCTGCCTCCACTCCGAAAAAGACCGACGGACATTAAGCCGTTGGCAGAGCATTTCGTATCCCACTACACAGACCGCATGGGTAGGAGACAGAGCTCCCTCTCGCCGGAAGCAATGAAGAGGCTGGAGTCCCACTCTTGGCACGGCAACGTGCGAGAGCTGGAGAATGCCATTGAACGAGCGCTAATCTTTTGCCAAGGTGAAGAGATCCAACCTGCTGATCTGCCACTTGAAGCTTGCACTCCCCCTGTCGAAGAATTTGTTCCCTCTGAGATGAGCAGCGATCTGAGCCTGGAAGCCATGGAACAGACTCACATACGTCAGATTTTGGAACACTGTCAGTGGAACCGCAGCCGTGCTGCTCGAGAACTGGGTATTGGCTATAATACCCTCTGGCGCAAGATGAAGAAGTATGGCATCGAACCACCAGAGTGAAAGGACCTGAAAAAATTCGAAATCCGATAAACGCCTATGCACTTGGCTCCGCAGGATAACTACATACCCCCTCTCCTCTCAAGAGACTGTGTCGCAATTTGTCACTTTCACTGGATTCCGGATCTCGCCCACCTTAGGCGGGCTCGTCCGGAATGACGGGTTCGGCGAATTGTGGCATAGTCTCCAAGAGGAGAAGAGGTCTTTGCGGAGTTAAGTGCGTTGGCGTAATCCGATATTCGGATTTGGAGACCCTTTGGTTGAGTCGAG
>JAUWKY010000004.1 GCA_030613915.1 Syntrophobacterales bacterium | reverse complement strand
GAGGCGTTGAATATTGGCAAAATCCAGGTCTTTAATTTTGGCAAAATTGAAAAAGTAGAAGGTGGACTCAACCAGGAATTCTCTGAGGTTGTGTTCCTGGGATCCAGGAAACACCATCACCGCCTCTGGGTAGAGCTTCTTCGCGGCAATCATGGATGCCATGGCGTCAAAATCTGCGTTTATATGGGTGGTGATTATTTCCACTTGTCCTGCTCTTATTGCTTATTCTACAATAGGATTCCTGTTGCCTGTTTGGCCGGTTTAGTCAGTTTTGCCAGTTTTGCCTGTCCTCAATCTGCAATCTACAATCTAAAATCTAAAATCCACCCCCTACCTTAGGCCCGCGGATGGTACTTCTTATGCACCTCTCTGAGCCTCTCCCGCGCAACATGTGTATATATCTGTGTAGTGCTTATGTCGGCATGACCCAGCATCATCTGCACCGAGCGCAAGTCTGCCCCACGTTCGAGGAGATGGGTAGCGAACGAGTGTCGCAAGGTGTGAGGAGTGAGTGATTTTTGCATTCCTGCTTGACGCCCATATTTCTTCAACAACTTCCAGAAGCCTTGCCTGGTCATGGCAGTCCCTCGATTGCTGACAAAAAGAATCTCACTCACCCTACCCTTCAGCAAACGTGGCCGTGACCCCAATGTATAGCTTCGCACCGCCTCAGTGGCTACCTCTCCCATTGGTACAATGCGTTCTTTGGACCCTTTGCCACGTGCAACCAGAAAACCCACCTCCAGGTTGACGCGCCCAATGGCAAGTGTGATCAATTCGGTAACTCGCAACCCAGTGCCATAGAGAAGCTCTAGCATGGCAGCGTCTCTCTGGCCCAGAGGAAGATCTGGATTTGGCTGCGCCAGCAACCGCTCCACCTCTGCAACACTGAGCACAGTCGGAAGATGGCGCCGGAGTCGGGGCGATGTCAGATTCGCCACTGGACTTTTTTTCAGGTGGCTGTCTCGCACCATAAATTTAAAAAAGCCGCGCATCGCCGAAAGTAGTCTTGCCCTGCTCCTGGGAGCCAAGCCCTGCTCCTGGGCCCGGGAAAGGAAAGCGATGATCTCGGGGAACCGAACCTGGCTCCAGTCATCTATCCCGGTATCTTTAAGGTAACTTAGGAACTTAAGCAGATCGGCGCTGTAGGAGGCTCGGGTATTGGCGGCAAGACCTTTTTCTACAGTAAGATAGTCGAGATAAAGATCCAGATGGGTTTCCATTGCTTCTTGACTAATTCACATTTTGCTCGGGAAAAGCCATCCTAGCCTTTGTTTTTCCAATGAAATCAAATTTTTCCAAAATCGACGAGAACATAGCAGATGCCCCCTATCGAGTCAACCGCAAAGCCCTAGGACCAGGTGGCAGCGGGCAGCCAGCAGCCCCGCGACAAGCTCCCCGAGACAAGCTCGGGACAGGCGGGACAGGCAGGCAGAAAGTGTCATGTAAAATGGTCTTGACCTTGGCTGTTGGTTGTGGCACTTTGTTGGGAGTTTTTGCAGAATTGCCAAACTGTGGATATCTTTAGTAAAAAAGTAGCGAGATAGCGAAATGCCCCGCAGCAACCGTCGCCACCGCTCTGCAAGACCTCGATCCATCAGTGAAAACCTTCAAAAACTGTTTACCCTTTTCGAACCCAAAGACAAGGCCTTGATAACTATTGATGCCGATCCAGACGCCATGGCATCTGCCATGGCTCTAAAGCGGTTACTCTGGCACAAGGTTCAATCAGTTACCATCGCCCACTTTAACGACATCGTCCGATTTGACAATGTCACCATGGTGCGGCTTCTCAAGGTCCCCCTGGTCAAACTGCAGCAAATTGATGCCCAAGCTTTCTCCAAAACTCTTCTGGTGGATAGTCAACCTCACCATCATGAGGCTTTCTGCGACTTCCACTACGATGCTGTCATAGATCACCATCCCATTACAATGCCAGTAGACGCCCCGTTTGTTGACATCCGACCCAGCTACGGAGCTACCGCCACTATGATGACCGAGTACTTGCGCTCGGCAAGAATTCGTCCTTCAAAAAGTCTGGCCACTGCCCTTCTCTACGCCATTCGTGTGGACACCCACAATTTTGAGCTACATGCCTTTGAAGACGATGTCAAAGCTTTCCATTACCTCTTTCCGCTTGCCAACATGAATCTGCTCCGTAAGATTGAAATATCCGACATGGGAGTCGGAGACCTCAAGTATTTTCAACAGGCCTTGGAAAGCAAGCGCATCATCAAGGGCAAGATTTTTTCCCACCTCGGCCAGGTCCATTCTCCAGATATTCTGGTACTCCTTGCCGACTTCTTTATGAGATGCCACGAAGTTGGTTGGGTTGTCGTCTCGGGTGTTTACCACAAAAACCTGGTTGTAATCATACGTAATGATGGATTCAGAAAAAATGCTGGCTCCAAGGCGATCAAAGCCTTTGGCAGGTTGGGAAGTGCCGGTGGCCATCGAGCTATGGCCAGGGCTGAAATTCCCCTCGCTAATCTGGACGACCACCTAAGAAAGACAGATCTTTCCGATCTGGGTCGATTTGTAATCCGCCAATTCAAAAAGTGCCTGGAGAGTTGAGGAGAAAATGGAGGTTTCAGTGTTCAGGTTTCAGTTTTTTTGTTTTTCTTCCCTGACACCTGACACCCGACACCTGAAACCCTGAGATTGAGTTTACGATCCATGGTTACTCCTCCCGTTGTTTTGCTCAGCCAGACCCGCGGCGATCTTTTCAGTATGGTACATCATCTCCTGGATGTGCTTGTCCTTTTTCTCAAGACGTTGCTTCAGAGTACGGTTTTCTTGCCGCAACTGTGAAACCTCTGATTTGGCAAAAAAACCACGGATCCTTGCATAAAAAAATGCTGCTCCCGCCCCGACAACAGCTCCAAGAGCCAGACCTATCCACAAGTAAAAGCTTGGATTTTCCACCAGATATTACTCTCCTCCCTCAAAACGAGGAACAGCCACAGTTTCTGGACTCCGGATTATAACTGAAAAGGCCATTTTTCTCCAGTTTCTACCATGATCGCCTTTTACAGTTTCAGCGACCCTCCTTTTGTAAACTTTATCCTTTCTGGCTGACACTTACGTAAAAAAACACACATAGCACCTGCACCACCGTCGCAGGGCTGCGCCGTGGCGAAAGCAAGCACCATCTGCTTCAGCCGACCACGTTTGAGCCAGCTTGACATCCGTTCCTTAAGGATAGGAATCTGATCTCGCGAATTGAGTCCTCGTCCGTGAATGATCAGCACGCATCGCAGCCCCTTGATCACGCTGGAAAGTATGAAGCGCTCCACCGCCTCCCGTGCCTCTGCTGTGGTCATTCCATGGAGGTCAAAATGGGCCTGAATAGAAAAATCACCGCGCCGCAGTTTCGGTAGTAAGTCAGGATCGATTCCCACAACCGCACCCTCTATGTATTCATCAGTATATTCAATATCAAAACTGCCCTCACCGCTCACAAGGTCAACCAGTTGCGCATATGCCTCCAACTCTCCTTCCAGCAGCGGCCGTCTGCTTGGTTTTGACAGCGGTCCAGGGACTCTCGCTTTCACTTTGTTGGATTGTAAAGGCTCCACCTCAGCCATCGCCTCCCGAAACAAACTGTCCTCTTCCTCGGCTCCATTGCCAGACTTCGGCTGGTTCGATGGGTATGATTCCCGCTCCAGCTCAGGAATTATTTTACCTTCCTCGTTATCCGGTTGGGTTTCAGCCTGAATCTGCTTCAGCATGTCAGCAAGACAAGAAAAGGGTGTAGTGAAGCTATCACTAGAATCAGACTTAGGGGGTTGAGCACTCCGAGAAGTATTTCTTTTGCGTCTCTTTTTCATTGTGAACTCGCACAAATATTGTTCTTTTATAGCATACGAGAATGTGTTATGAAAGCGTCCATGCATCCTCCTAAACTGATTGCAAGTCAGCCTGAACTGGACAAATTTCTCGAATATATCAGCGATGCGAAGCACTTGGCTGTAGATACGGAATCAAACAGCTTTTTTGCCTACAGACCGCGCGTTTGTCTCATTCAGATCTCGCGGGACCATGAAGACTTTATCCTTGATCCTCTGGCCTTGGAAGACATCTCTCCTCTCGGTCGCATTTTTGCCGACCCCTCGATTGAAAAGGTTCTACACGCGGCTGAAAATGACCTGATAGGTTTTAAAAAGGACTTTCGGTTCCGGATGCAGAACGTCTTTGATACTTCGGTGGCGTGCCGCCTCCTGGGACGGAGTAAATTGGGGCTTGCTAGAATCCTTGCAGAGGAGTTTGGAGTTAAGCTGGATAAAAAGTATCAGCGCTGCAACTGGGAAAAGCGACCTTTATCCCCTGAACAGCTTTACTATGCCCAACTGGACACCCATTTCCTCATAGATCTGAGGAATCGGCTTCACGGTGAACTCCTGAAAAAAAATCTCTGGTCCCTGGCGCAAAAAGAATATGCACGGCTGGAGCAAATTCGGTTGAATCCTCCTAAAAAGTGGGACCCAGATGGTTACCTCAGGTTAAATGGGGCCCAGAAATTGCCTGAGCCTTCCCTGCAAGTTCTAAAGGAGCTATCCGCTTATCGAGAGCGTTTGGCCCGCAGTACCAACAAAGCTCCGTTTCGAGTTATGAACAATGAATTCATGGTCAGAGTGGCCCGCGAAATGCCGGGGAATCTGGCCTCTTTGCTGCACGTTCGCGGCTTGCCTTTGCGCTTCAGAGGCAAGGGAGCTGAGAGGCTTTTGCGAGTTATTAAAAGAGCGAGGTCTTAGGCAAGGAGTGGAAAAACTATTGTAGATCCGGATGCTTTCGGGTAATGTTACCTGAAAACTCTCAAGAGGGAATTGAAAGGCTCAGATTGTGGAAAGCGAAACCCATATTGATATCAAACCAGCTTTGCACCTCCCCGAAAATTTGAAGGATTATATACTTACAGACCAGAGACTCAGCCAGCATCAGAAGTTTGTGCTCTTTACCCTTTACTACCTAGATTCCAAGGGCAAGTTAAATGAATACGGAACGTATGTCCCTCACTTTCTAAACCTGCAAGAAGAAGACTTCCAAAAGAATATCGCCGACCTTGTCCGCCACAAATATCTTCGGCTTGACAACAACTCCCTATCCCTCAATATTCGCCCCCTGCGATATGGAGCCATCTTGTCCGCCTGAAAGCGTTCTCAGGCGATGTCAAATCTCTCACAGAGTCCACAGAGCACTCAGAGAGCTCCAAAACAACATAGAATGTAAACTGCCAGATTATGGATTTTAGGATCGCTTCAAAGCTTCATGAGGTGTGCCCTTCTGAGGAGTAAGCAAGCTCGTTTGCTTTCTCCTCAGAAGGGCCTCCTCATCAGTCCCGATGGAACTCCATCGGGACCCTCCCACGCTTGTAGCGTGGGAGGCTTTAAGCGATCCGATTGAATAACTGCATTTTTTTCTCTGAGCCCTCTGAGGACTCTAGCGAGCCCGCAGAGCGGGTGAGTGGGTGAGAGATAGGTGAGAAATTCATGGTTGTGTCTTCTTGACAACATACAGTCATTGACCTATAAATCAATAACCCTACACGTTCACTAGGAAAGGAAATTCATGGGCGAGTGCTTTCGACTACAGGACGTTTTCAAGTCTTATACGTACGATCAGGATAAAGTGCGTTCTCCTGAGGAAACGGTGGCTCATGTGCGAGAGCGGTTTGCCAGCGTGAATTTGGACATATTGGACAAGACCATGCGCATTGACTCCGGCCGCTTGGACATCCCTGTCTACATAAGCCTCTGTGGCCCAGATGCTGTGCCGCTCACCTCCACCAAGAAGCAGATGGGGAAAGGAAATACGGTGATTCAGGCAGAAGCCAGCGCCCTGATGGAACTTGCCGAGCGCTTCAGCTTTTTTTCCTACATCAAGAACACGCACTTTCCCATGGCCACCTACTCGGAGTTGGACGGTAATACCCTACCCATGGAGATGTTGTGGCAGTCGCTTAATGACAACGAGACTGATCCGAAGCTGGGCACTGCTGCACTTAGAGAGTTACCCTTTCGCTGGACCAAGGGGTACAACCTTACCAGGGATTCTGAAGTGCTGATTCCAATCGACTGGTTTTACACCATCCATGAATACAATGGCCCTGCCGCTGGCAACGCACTCGAAGAGGCCATCCTGCAGAGTTTGTGCGAAGTGGTAGAGCGTCACGTCTCCTCGGTAATCAGCCACGATCGAATGGTCACCCCAAGCATCGATCCCGCCAGTGTCCAAGATCCGGCAGCGCGGGAACTGCTTGACAAATTTGCCGCACAAGCTCTTGAAGTTTTCATCAAGGACTTTTCTTTGGACACTGGAATTCCCACAGTAGGCACTCTGGCCTGGGATCCCAGCACTTTCCCCGAAAGAAGTGAAATCGTTTTCACTGCCGGCACCACCACTAATCCAGAGAAATCCCTCGTCCGCGCTCTCACCGAGATCGCTCAGCTAGCGGGAGATTTCCAGAATCGCACCAGTTATCGACCGACCCTCCCCAAGTATAAGAGTTTGGAGGAAGCCAGCTACTTAACCTCTGCAGCGCCTGTGGTGTCCATAAAAAGCCTTCCCGACCTTACCCACGACAACTTCAAGTCCGAAATAGAGCGATGTGTTTCCGCCCTTTCTCGTCTTGGCCTAGAGGTGCTGGTCATTGATGTAACCCACCCACAGCTGGGGATCCCTTCTGTCTATACCATAATACCTGGGGCCCATTTCCGAGATCGTACCAGGGATTCCAGCGTGGTTTTTCACGCTGCCAAGATACTCAGTCAGACCGTTGAGGGAGCACAGGCAGTGGCTAGGATCCAAAAATTGATTAAATCATTCCCCAACCGTTACGATCTGCACTTTTTCATGGGATTAGCCCTGGAATATCAGGAAAAACCGAGGGAAGCGCTGAAGGAGTTTGAAACAGCCTTGGATCTGAATCCCCGCCCACTGGATATAGCCAGCGTCCATACACACATAGGCGTGTGCCTGAAGGATATGGGAGACTACAAGGGCGCCATCGAGGCCCTGGAACTGGCCAGGGAGTTTGATCCCAACCTTAAGGAGATCTATAATCTGCTTGGTTTTTGCTATTTCACACTCAAAGAGCACGAACGCTCTATTGAGCAGTTCGAAAGAGCCCTGGAGCTCGATCCCGGGTCCGCCATCGACTACGCCAATATCGGCTCAAATCTGCGAGAGATGGGCCATAGAAAACAAGCCATCCGTCTCTACCAGATAGCCCTCGAAATGAATCCCACCATTGAATTTGCTAGAGAAAGTCTTGCCAGACTTGAGGGAGAGATAGGGGTAAGCGGCTAGTAGAGATGACTAGCAGGCTGCTGAAAAAGCCTGGAAACGACCCCAAACGTCATACCGGACGAGACGAAGTCGAGATCCGGTATCCAGCAAACTATTGTTTTTTCTGGATTCCGGATAGTCGCTTCGCGCCTTTCGGAATGACGGATCTCATGTTCTACTCAAAATATTGAGTTTTTCAGCAGCTTGCCTAGTGCCTGGTCAGGGCGAAAGCCCTGTGACTCTAAGCTCTCTGCGCAAAAAATATCGCCCAGACATCCAAGCCAATCATGGTCACAACCGCCGCCCCTTTGAAAACCATAGCAAAGACCCGACCCAGCAGAGCCCCCCACCCCACCCGCATAGCTTTGTCCATCTTTCTCTGTTCCAAATAAGTCATCGAGAATGCCCCCACGAAAGCACCGAAAAAAGCTCCCACTATGGTACCAAAACCAAAGAGCATAGGTGACAACGCAACCGCTCCTAATATCCCACCGATCATCGTCCCCACCATTGCTTTTTTTGTCCCACCATAGCGACGGGCTCCCCAGAGGCCTGCGGTAAGATCCAGGAGTTCAGCAACTACCGCAAGCGCTAATAGGCCCAACAGTAATTGTGAGGTAATTATGGCAAAATCTGTGAGCCAACCATAAAAGACGGATGCAACCAGTATTAACCAGGTTCCCGGCAAACCGAGTACTACTGCAATCAGGCCAGCGGGCATTGACAGGATCAATATCACCAGGGCCAGGATTGATAGAACATCCATGAGTAAACCTGCGGTTAGAGGTAGGAAGTATTCTCAATTGGAGGGCCATAGTCAAAATCAGAAACGGCTTGGCATGCTCTGGGGCAGGAGCCGCTGCTGGCATTGTCGCATGAAAAATTTATCGGTCATACCTGCCATGAAATCACGGACCACTTCCGGGGGTGAGTGGGAATCGATGTACTTTTGGGACATACCACCAAGAAAACCACTGAAAAGTTCGGACTCGCGGTTCTCTTTGGCAATATCCCCCAGATAGAGGTCAAAGAGGGTCTCGAACAGCCGGCCAATCTTGCCCACCTCGCCCTTGATTTTGGGATTTTGATAGATTCTGGCATAGTTGAATGACTTCAACTCCCTGAGAGCTTCCGAAACCTCCGGGCTGAATCCCGCCGCATCTCGATCCATACTGTTTTTGATGACATCTTCCACAAGATTGTAAACGATGGCGCCATTGGTGGTTCCCAGCAAGTTGGCACAGTTTTCCGGGATTTCGTCTCGGTTTACGAGATTGAGCCTGATTGCATCTTCTATATCACGACCGATGTAGCTAATTGTGTCTGCAAGGCGCACCACACAGCCTTCGAGGGTCATTGGTGTCAGAGTTGCTTCTGGTTCATTGGTCTTGAGGTCCATTTCCCTGTCGAGGTCTTCGAATGTCTTGCCCGGTTGAGGCCGCAGGCTTTGTTCGTGGATCTCACCATCATGGCAAAGAATACCGTCCAACACTTGGATGGATAGGTTCCAGCCACGACCTTTCCGCTCGATGCGGTCGAGAAACCGTACACTCTGAACGTTATGTTGGAAGCCACCGATGCCATGGCGTTGGCAGATAGCCGAGAGATAGCGTTCACCGTCGTGTCCGAATGGGGCGTGTCCAATGTCATGGCCCAGGGCAATAGCCTCGATGAGATCTTCATTCAATCGGAGGAAACGCCCCACATCCCGAGCAATCTTGGAAAGGAACTGAACGTGTAAGACCCGGTGAGTAATATGGTCATTGTCAATCAGGTAGAAAACCTGCGTCTTGTCAACGTAGCGGGTGTAGGCCAGAGAATGTAGAATCCTGTCCGCATCGAGTGAAAAATGCTGCCGGTGTCCCTGTTCAACCCGTTCCTCAGGTCGCCTCCGGAGCGCGGTGGTACTGAGGGTGGCGTCCGGGGAAAGCATGCTCTCTTCCCGCCGTGTGAGTTCTTTCTTGGCTCCCAGTAGGGGCGAAATTCTTCTTTCCATTTACAAAAGAATCCCTTAATCTTTTGTCTTATGCCAGTTATTGGAGAGAGCTGCGATAATATCGAGATCCGCTTCCACAAAATCGTACTTCTTCATTTCAGACACGGTTACCCATTGTACCTGTTCATGTTCCTCCAACTCCAGGGAACCACCAACAATCGTACACCAGAATGCCATCAGTTCGATGAAGAAGTCAGGATACTGATGATGTACCGTGCAGAAGAGTTCCTCAACTCGAATCTTCAGATTAAGCTCCTCCTCGATCTCCCGGCGCAAGCAGGCTTCCGGAGTCTCACCTTGCATTATTTTGCCCCCAGGAAACTCCCATTGCCGGCTAAAGCGCTTGCTCCTGCCTCGCTGGGCGATAAGTATCCTTTGCTCTTCTTCTATCAACGCTGCGGTCACAAGACCCATTCAACCTTTCCTCTCTGCCTGAGCGATTCTAACGAAGCAAATCTATGTGTCTGGACTATGCCCCAATGCTACATTCAAGTCAAGTCGTAGCGCAGATGTAGGGTGCTAGATGCTGGATACTGGATACTTGTCTGGTGGTCAATACTTTGGCAGGCAGAGACGCCTGCCCTACTGGATGCTGGATTGAGGAATGAGCGTTTCAGGTGTCAGGTGTCAGGGAAGAAAAACAAAAAAGCTGAGAAACTGCAAACCCGTCTGCGAAAGGACGCACTAATCCTGGCACTGGTTTGCAACCAGCTTTTAGCCCGGATAATTCATGCATCTGTGTCGCGAGACCGTGAAGATGGCTGTGCCACCTGGCAACCGTCCCGCGGTACCGCGGGATTGAATCCGAGGCGTACTAGAATAGTACGTCGCAGGTTTCGAGGCCCGAGGACGCCAGGAAGGACGGGCATATCTACGGTCGTAGCAACCGATTCATGAATTGTCCGGGCTAGAGGTCCTGTCTTTGTTCCCTGTCTTACCTACGAGAGCGCTTGGAAGCCTTCAAGGGGTTGAGCTTCACCACTTTCTCAGTTCCAGACTTGATGTGGGTGGCGAGATTGCAGGAGCCGTTTTTCCACTTGATTTGGGGGTCGGGGCAGGATTGGCAATAGGTGCCTTCTGATAAGGTCAAGGCCTTGCCACAACCTTGGCAGGATTCAACCACGGGATAACAGGTGCCACCATTAAAACTGCAGCCCTGCTTGCCCATGAAAAAGCATTCTGTGTCTACTTTGATCGTTTGACAGAGCATTGTCCGTCCCTCCTCTGCTAAAATGTTCCTAAGTTTAGTTCTAGTACTCAAATCAAGAAAAAGCCGGGGCATAACGTTCACAGGCATAATCCCCGGCGCGAAACCGTAAATTTGTAACAAAAGTAGCGAAATATTCCAACCACTAAAATCAGATAAAATAGTGTATACTACGGAATATGTATGCCATTATCTTACTATTACTCACAATTTCATCTAATTTCTTTTGATTACATTAGTATCCTTTGACATTTTCCAACACCTCTCCTGCAAAAATGACCGTATTTCCGTCTACCCTTTTGGTCTAGGTTTGCTTTTCCAACCGCACATGCTTTAATACACACCCCAAACGTGCTAAGGTAAATCGTTTTTTTGGGAGTCCCAATAGTGCTGAAAAGAAAGTAGAAGGAGAAGAAGTCAGACTTTCTGGCGGCCCAGCAGTCGCATTCTTTTTTTAGGGGTCCTGATATGAAAGTAATCAAAGCGGTTGTGGAAGACAAGACTTTGAGCCCGGCGGAGAAAGTGCTTTTTGCCATTCTCTACTGCCGCCAGGAAGGAAATGAATGCACTCTATCTGTCCAGGAACTCGTCCATTACCTGGGAGTAGAGTTGGAGGCCATGCAAGAATCCTTGCAGAACCTGGGGCAAGAAGGGTTCATCAAATTTAAAGAGGATTGTAATATAACTGATGCCAGCAGCTTTCTCTCATGCGCGGTTTTGGGAGAAGGCCTCAAACACAAAGAGCCGGATGTTCCCCGTCCATGAATCTGAAGTCTACTGCTAAAGCCCGTTCCCTCCTCCACTCCACCGCAACTGGAGGCGCTCTGCTGATGCTGGCATCCGCATTCCTTTTCGCGGTTCTCGACGGCTTGATCAAACTTTTGGGACCGCCATTCCGCATCTGGGATATCGCCTTCTATCGTTTTGCCGGTGGTCTCGCCATCCTCGTGCTCATTATTGGGCGAAATCACAATCCCTTTGCCGGCCACAATCGAAAACTCTTAATTATCAGAGGAATCACCGGTTCCTGTGCTTTTCTCGCACTTGTTACCGCGATTCGCCTGATCCCCATTTCCACCGCTTTAGTCCTCTTCTTTTCTTTTCCAGCTTTCGCCGCCTTCTTCTCGCCCTTATTTTTCAAGGAACCCATTACCTGGGCTGAGATTGTATCCGTAGTGATAGCTCTTGTTGGGGTGGCGCTTCTCTTCGATTTTCGACTTCAGGGCGGTCTTTTGGGCCAGGCCATGGCTGTTTTGGGCGGAGCCTTCGCTGGACTTACTGTTGGCATCATCAAAAAGTTACGGGAAAAAAACGGCCCCGTTGTCATCTATCTTTACTTCTGCCTCCTTGGTAGTGTTATCTCCTTTCCAGCCTTTATCGCTCATCCCCAGATTCCTCGGATTACTTCAGAATGGCTTATGCTGGGAGGTATTGTATGCTCTGCTCTGGCCGCCCAACTCCTGATGAACCAGGGATTCCGCTATTGCAAGAGTTGGGAAGGGGGACTCTTCTTGATGGCCGAGGTGGTTTTCACTTCCATTCTTGGTATCCTTTTCCTTGGCGAACCAGTAACGTGGCGCTTCTTGACAGGAGGTTTTCTACTGTTGGGCAGTGCCGTTGCTCTCAACCGCGGTAATGCCCGTAGAATTTCCTACCGAGGTATTCCTGGGGATAAGTAAGGAATCCACACCCTGAGGCTCTTTGAGCCACCCTCAGAGGGATTGCGGATTTTGAGGATTGTAGACTTAAGATTCAAGATTTCAGATTTGGGATCTCCAATTTGCAATCTGCATTCTTAAATCTGAAATCGCTGTTACTTTTCGGAATTCATCTGTTCGTAAAGAGCGATTTGCTCCTGGAGAGAAAGTTTACATCCGGGCTTCTGCCCCGTTTCACGACAGACATTGCAACGAGATGGGGAGCACTCTTGACAGAAATGACAATCAGGGCACCGGTGTTTTTTTGACCCTCGTTCATGGCAGGGATCATAGTAGCGGCCCTGGTATTGGGGCAACCGCTGAAATGTTGTTTCAGACTCGGACACGGTTTGTCTCCAAAAGGAGATATGTTGATTAGTCTTTGCTTATTACCCTAAGTGTATCCCAGAGGCAGACAAGGGGCAACAGTAGGAGTGCGAAAAAGGGAGTCAGAATCTAGTAGGCATAGGGCATAAGGTACAGGGCACAATTCGAATTTATAATTTCGCAATCCGCAATCCGAAACCGGGAACCCGCCCGAAAGGTGGGAGTCCGAAGGACAAATCCGCAATCTAAAATCGCCACCCTAACTTGCTTCTTGTAGAAAGAACTCGGAAGGCTGGATTCCGAGCACGGAGGGATGGAGGCATTTGACAATTTGCCTCTCATATGAACCGGTTTTCTGATCCCGATCTGCAAGATTCAACATCTCACTGCCTCTCAGACTACCCTGACCGTCATCAACCAGCAACAATACTTGGGGCCGTGTTCTTTCGGACTCGCTTGGATAATCAACCACAAGCCCTAATTCTCCACTATCCAGTTTTAGTACTGTCCCCACCGGATACAACCCCATCATGTTGATGAATGTCTTCAACAAGACTGGATCATACTCTACTCCTACCCTTTCCCACATCATTCTCAATGCTTCGTCCGGGCTGAAGGATCTGGGACGATAGGCTCGTTCCGCAGTCAAGGCATCATAGGTGTCTGCGATACGCAGGATCTTCCCGAAGAGAGTCAAGGTCTCGGTAAAATGAAGTCGTGGATAACCACTGAGATCATAGTTCAGGTGATGTCCGAAAGGTCCCAGAACAACCCTCGATCTCATGTCGCGAGAGGCATGCAGCCTGAGAACACGGTGTACACCTATCAAGGGATGCCTGCGAATATGTTCCCACTCTCCGGTATCCAGCATATCTGGTTTGGTGATTATGTCCTTGGGCACCTCTACTTTGCCCAAATCGTGAAACATACCGCAGATGGCAAGTTGCTCGAGAAAAGCCTGGGACAACCCGATGCGTCTCCCCAGGCTCATGGAGAGCAGTGCCACATTTACCGAGTGGGTGTAGGTGTAATCATCGTAGTCTCGAATCGTTGATAAGCCCAACATCAGGGTCTCGTCCTCCAGAACCAAGTCCACCATGGTCTGGGCCAGACGCCTGGCCTTGCGTATCCCGGCAACGCTTCGCTGGGAAACTTTCTGAGCCACCTCTTTAACTGTAGTCAAAGCTTGCAAGTAGGTTTGCTTAGCTTTTTCTTTGCGCCGCAATTCAATATCCGGGGGAATGTCGTCCATTTCCCGGAGAATCTCTAGCCACTGCAACCCATTATCCGCCAGTTGCCGCTCCAGCCAGGATGGGGGATCTTCTTGCATGGCGGCCTCATCGAGAAGCCTTGCAAAGATAATGAAATCTTTGAATGAAGCCTTCCTGAAGGTAGGAAGGAATCGTAGCCCCTGGAGTCCTCGTTGCGGAAAGTACTCCATCATTTCGTTGATCAGTGGAAAGGTCTCTCTCCGATACAGAAGCTTTTCACCCTGCAGAAAGAATCTTCCCCGCCAAAGCAGAATCTCCAACTCCTCGCCGCCAGCCATTTGGGCAAGGACTTTGCCAAATTGAGCAATGCACTCCTTCATCAATTGGTTGTTTTCTTGATGGATCCTGACCGGATGGCTCATGTGGTGGAAGGCCTTGATAAACTTTCCCCCCAATTCCATCAATTCTGAATCTTGAGCCGACAAGGCATCACTCCTTACTTTGATGACCCTGGTCCTGCATGACCTTTCGGGCAATACGCCGGACGCCTGGTTTGAGGCTTCGGCTGGCATCTTCCAGCACCTGCTGAGCTCCCTTTATTCTCATTGCCTGCAAGGCAAGGGCAGCACCCTGCCGATAGGCGGAACTACGTAGGTCTGGCATCCAGCCTCGACCGAGAAGGGTTTGGCGCAGGAATGGAATGGAACGCGGTGAGCCGCACCGGCCAAGGGTCCTAAAACATGCAATGATATGTTTGTCATCCGAGCCTTTGATTTTGCCTTCCTCAAGATACTGCAAAAGAAGGGTCTCGCTGGCTTCGTTCCTTTCCTGTCCCATATGGTGCAAAATCAGGCGGCGCACAGAGTCGTCCTCATCCTCAATGAGATGGAAGAGTTCTTTAATGCTGGCAGTACCCCGACGCAATAACCCCTTGACCGCCGCCTGGCGAACACGTGCCGACGAATGGTGAACCATCTTCGATAGAACCTGTATGGGTTTTTCTCCACCTAGACTCCCCACCACCTGAACGAGCTTCAGTACCAGATCTTCCTCTGGACGATCCAGCATGGCCTCCAAGGGTCGAAGATCACGGGAGGCCAGAGAAAGGATCACCTCCGTGAGCATCTGTTGCAGTCGTAAAGACGGGGTCTGAAGCAGCATGGCGCCGAGAGTGTGGATGGCTTCGGGTTCGAGTACCAGGAGGATTTCTTTCATTTTTTCTATCTGCCCGGTATCCATTTCCGACCATGCTGCTTGCAATGGTCGAAGGGACTGGGAACTGGAAGCAGTGAGAAAAAAGCTATCAATAATAGGTATCGCCCACGTTGTTTCAGACTCGCAAATGTTGCGAACATGGTGCAGGCTCTTGAGAATTTTCAGGGTAACCTCAAAATCTCTTCGCGCCAGTGAATCGTGGAATTCCTCTTCCAAGGACTCGAGAATAGGGTCGAAATTCTCCTTCTCTCTAAGTTCCAGCAAACTATCCAGCACGGCGTTCAAATAGTCTGCTGTTGGATCCCGCTTTTCTTCGAGACGAACCATCTCCTGGAGCTCCGCCTCCTCCTCTGGCGTAAGCTCCAGAGTTGTTGGATCTATTGAGGCAACGGCCTCTGATTCTGAGGGCTCTTGCTCCTCTTCTTCAGACAATACCGAGGTTATATCTTCCTTTGCAGGCGGTGTTTTAAATTCAGCTTCCGGTTCCGCCTCCCAGAAAAATTCAGCCACCTGGTGCTGGATATGTGGCAACTCAGCTTCCCAAAGGGCTGTTACCAGATCCCCCTCGGGTTCGTCTGAGAGGAGCCGGTATTTGTTGAGAATCCGTAGGAACTTTTCTATCTCTTTCGCCTCGATTCCATCCTGGAACTCCAACCACTGAATACCATCGCGGAAGAGGGTGAAAGGCAAATTACCGTCCTCGGGGGGCTCTGTTAAGATCGCCTCTCCCTGAAAGATAAGTCGGTCTTTTTCTAATTCGAACCTGAGATTGCCGTACGCTTGTAGGAAGGTTTCAAGTTGCTGCCAGAACCGCTCCATAACTCTGGTACAATTGATATGATCTTCAGGATAAAGGGAATAGTTCTTCCTGGCGAGCTGCAAGCTGGTGAGCACATTTTCTGCTGCCTGCCACTCCTCGTCAGCTGTGTCAGGGCTACTGGGTCTTGGCTGCGTTTCTTTTACTGTTGCCAACAGACTATCCCCTTGACCTTCAGTAAAACTTCCAAATCACTTAGATTTCTACTCTTTTCGGAAATCTGACCCCTTTTCCTGGTGCTGTCCAGGACAGGAAGAGGGTTGTAAAATTGTGTGCAAATTCTGGACCAAACGGGCTAAAAGAAGTGGAGAAGCCCCAAAACTCCCATCCAGGTCACCAGCACCGCTGCCGCCGGCTTATAAATATGCCGGTAACTGGCTGCCAGACTAGCCTTGAAATAGTCTTTAGTGACCAGCAGGCAAATATGAACCGGCGACAGCATCATGCCCACATACCCTGAGACATAGGCAAGGGAGGCGTGAAGCAAAAAGTCGAGTGGCGACAGTCCGACAAAGAGGGGGACGAGAAGTGGAAAGGTGGCACCTACAAAACCAATGGTGATGCCTGTGATCAGGCCTGAAATAAAAGGCATGGCCACGACAACTATGAGAACCGGAATCTGGTATTGAACCATTTCTTCTCTGATCTCTAAAACGGCCTGACTGTCTATCAAGGCTCCCTTGAAGGCCATGATCCCACAAATAAGGAGCAGCATAGGCAGGGTGTTGCGATCAACCAAAGCTGTCCAGAAATCGTTAACGCCTAACCCATTGACCCACATTACCCAAATCACGCAGGCCAACAGTCCAAACAGCAGAGGCATGGCGGCTGGAAGCTTGATGCTCACGCCTAACCACAAAGTTAGGCTCCGCAATAAGGCAAAAAAACCGATACAACCAACTACGACCAGAATCGGCATAGTTTCCCAGAGAAAAGGGCCCAGGGTCTGTATTTTGAAACTCCGCCGGTTATTCCTGTCTCTGGTCTCACGCAGCGGTTTCAAGAGAAACAGCGTGCCTGCTGCGATGGAGATAAGGGTGAGTGGCGCCTGGATAAGAATAAAGCGCCACATCTCCACTTGTAAAAGACTCACCGCCAGAACCACCCCAGGGTAAAGTGGCCACCAGAACTCCCAGATGTGGCGAAACCAGTAGTTGACCGCCGTTTTTCGGTCTTGTGACAAAGAGCATCCAGCCACTGCTGTTTCCACCATGGGTGCTGAAAACAAAGCTCCACCCGGCATGGGTAAAAGCCCGATAAGGGCAGGCATGACAACACTCACCGTGGAGGCATCCTGCACGATGGCAACAAAACTGCTCACAATTCGATCAAGTTGGCCGGAGGCTTTCATCAATTGACTCACTATCAGGATAAGGCAAATGATCGCCACCAACTGCAAGGTCTCCACACTGGAAAGACTTGCCACCAAACTGTGAGTGATCTGTATTGGCGATTGCCCCATCCAAAACGCTACAGCCACCGCGCCAACAAAAAGACAAAGGCTGAGATGAACTCGCAAGCGGTTCAAAGCCAGGATAAGGCCAAAGCAGCAAAGAACTTTGATTAAGGCTGGTAATTCCATGGGATAAAAAATCCAGGAGCCAGGAGTCAGGAGCCAGGAGCCAGAAGAGCAGGGGCGCACGGGCCGTGTGCCCTTCGAATCTCCCACGTGGAACGTGGAACCTGGA
>JAUWKY010000286.1 GCA_030613915.1 Syntrophobacterales bacterium | reverse complement strand
ATGCCCAAAAAAATTATAAATTTAAATTAAAAATTGTTTTGGGTAATTTCAAATGGGGGCCCCGCCCGCTGGGGGGGGAGTCCGGAGGACCAATTTTGAGAATTTGAGCATTGTTTCGAAACTGGGAACCCACCCCTCAGGGGTGGGAGTCCGAAGGACAATTTCGAATTTAGATATTCGGATTTGAGACATCAAAAAGCTAGAGTGAGTAAATCTATGCTTAATGAGTTCGTATGTGCTTTTTGATGGCTTCATGGAGGATGAAGAGTGTATCTAGCTCTTCTCCAGCGCAGGTTTGCAATGATATTAGTTGTTCCCTAGCCAACTTCTTCTGTAATTTCTGGCACATATAGTTAACGCACAGGACATGTCGGGCCGTGAGCGTGCAACCCTTCTTCCCCAGAAAGTAGCAGCTGTTTCCGCTTGGTTCTCCATTTTCCAAGGAACCACCTAAGAGGAGATTTATTAGCAAAAGTACTGCATCATATTTATTCTCAATCCCTGCCCCGCAGCAACTTCCCCCTTCCTTTTCCTCGCAGCGCTTACATTCGGCTACTACGTCAAGGATAAACATTCTCTGGTTAGTATTATCAATGCATTCCTGCAACTTGTTCAGGAGGGTACGAATGGAGGGATTTTGTCTCAGAGAATCGCCGCTAGCACTATAAAGGTTGTGGGCCTGCTCAATCTTTTGCTGAATGGCTGGAGGGGACGACCGGCCGTCGCTTTGTTTACTCATGAATCTTTGCCCACCTGTGGATGTCGAGCCCACAGCATAACCGAACCATAGGTATTTTCAGATACCAAAGTATTTCCTTAATTGTGGGCTCAGATTTCAGCTTCTATGTTTCTCTTTCCTGACACCTGACACCTGACACCTGGTACCTGGTACCTGAATTACCCCCGAAACCCTGAGATTTGGTGCTTGGAATTTGATATTTTGCAATGCTCCATCACTCCATCATGCTGCCTTGGCGATTAACGATCGAAGCACCCTTAGATTCTCTTTGTCTTCCTTAAGCTCTTTGCCCTTAGGGGTTTCAAGAACCATTGGGTGTTGCCGAAAACGGGAATCGTTCAGGAGGAGACGGAAGCCCTCCAATCCTATTTCTCCTTTGCCAATGTGTTCGTGACGATCCACCCGAGAATCAAGCGGTCGCTTGGAGTCGTTTATATGGAAGAATTTGAGTCTTTCCAGGCCAATGATCTGGTCAAATTTGGAGAGAGTGTCTTCATAGGTTACCCGGGTGCGAATGTCATAGCCGGCAGCGAATGCGTGGGACGTGTCGAAGCAGACACCAAGACCGTCACCGTGCTGAGATTCACTCATGATGAAGGAGATCTCCTCGAATGTTGAACCCAGGTTTGTGCCCTGTCCGGCAGTGTTTTCAATAAGTACCATTACTGTAGAGGTTTTCGAGCGTGTTATGGCGCGGTCCATGTTTTCAACAAACCGTTCAAGGCCAGCCTCCACACCCACGCCCCGATGGGAACCAGGGTGAGTGATAAGAAATGGAATTCCCAGTGTGGCTGCTCGCTGTAGTTCGTCAGCAAAAGCAGCCACTGATTTTTCCAGGGTTGTCGGGTCCGGGGCCGCCAAATTGATTAGATAAGAGTCGTGGGCGGCCACAGGCATGTAATCGTTTTCTTTCCACTGTTGGCGAAAGTCTTCAATCATCGTGGAAGTAAGGGGAGGAGTCTTCCACTGCCTCTGGTTACTGAGAAAGATCTGCAAGGCTTCGCCTTGAACCTCGCGGATTCGAGCAAAAGCCAGGTGCAAACCGCCGGCGATGGACATATGGGCTCCCAGTAGGGGCACGACGGGACCTCTTCAAAGAAAATCCAGCTAAATCTACAACGGCTTACCAATTCCAGCAGCCTGCAATTCCTCTTTCGTGATGGGACCGCGTTTACAGCACTCCAACAATTGGCCATTCACAGCTATTGACGGCACCGCGTTAACGCCGTAAGCTTTGGACTGCTCTACACCCTCATTATTATTCAGATTGTAAATTGTGATCTCGCAATGGGGACAGGCCAATTCATTGACCATATTCACCACTCCCTCACAGACCGGACAACCGGCGGTAAAGACTTCAACTCTTCGTTTTTCTGTCATGGCTGTAACCTCCGTTGCTGTTTTTCGGGGCCTGGAGTTAACTGCCCCGAACATATTCCCCTGCGGTCAGGCAAAGCAGCGGGACATATATCTCTTTTTGCCCTACTGGATGAAGTGTACATCTTGCACTGTGGTATAAAGTCAAGCCATTTTTTCAGGGCTGAGATAAATCTCTTTTCTTCTGCTCGAACTCTTCTCTGTCGATTTCGCCGCCGGCGTAACGGCGTTTGAGGATATCCAAGGGAGACTCTGGTCTCATCTCTTCTGGCTTCTTTTGGGATGACCCCCAAAGCCAACGAGCCAAGAAGACGAGGACCAAAATGATTAATCCCCCAAATACGAGCATCATGATAGGACCAAACCAGCCCATCATGCCATAGCCCCAATTCCCCATCATGCCGGGTCCCCAGGTCCGCGGCTCGCCTCTCTGGGCCAGGGGGATAAAAAGCCAGCCAAAATCAGCAAGAATTTTCGCCATAATTTTGATCATTGCTTTTTCTCCAAAATGTCTTTTGAATCAAGTGCCTCGAGGATGGGACATTCACTGATCGGACCGCTCCCCCAACACAAGCCGGCGAGATGAGTGAGTTCCTCTTTAATCTTCTGGAGGGCTTGGATTTTTCCCGCCACATCAACAATCTTAGCCTCGGTCCGTCTTTTGACGTCAGCGCAGGTATAATTCGGGTCCACCCGCAGAGAGAAGAGCTCTGAGATCTCTTTTAGTGTAAACCCAAGCTCCTTGGCATGCTTGATGAACTGAAGCCGGGCGAGGTCAGACTGGGAATACTGCCGGTAACCACTCTCCAGCCGGGGAGGCTCGGGTATCAGGCCACGTCTCTCATAGTAACGGACGGTTTGAATATTAACCTTTGCCTTCTTGGCCAACTGGCCGATGGTCAATTGTTCCACTTTTCTACCTCATTAACGAGCCGGTGTTCGATCAACCACTTTCCCTTTATACGGCCCTGCTTTCTGAACGGCTTCAATCAGAGCAGCATCCGTAACCGATTCATCTGCGGTAAGCTGTGCGTTCTTTTCCTTGTAGGAGACCTTTACATCCTCGACACCCTGAACCCCTGACAGGGATTTTTTTATGGCAAGGGTTCACAGACTGCAGGTCATTCCTTCGATTTCCATCACGACTCTCTCCCCTGCAGCCGCGCTACTGGCGGCAGCCATGAGCATTACAACCACTATTATAAGTGACCACTGTTTGATCATGATAATCCTCCAAATTATCCGTAAGCCCATAGCAGAACTTGTTGAAATGAGGCGGCAATAACAAGAGCCCCGAAACCAACACACCAAATACCGCGGGCAATCCTTCGTGTCCGGACGTCCGCCTCACAACTGCAGTCCGGTTTCTGAACGTAGAGTTTCCAGAATGAAAATCCGAGCATCAGAAACCCGACACCTAACAGGTAGGGCCGCAGGGGTTCGAAAAATGACAGCTTTCCCATAAACCCGGCG
>JAUWKY010000327.1 GCA_030613915.1 Syntrophobacterales bacterium | reverse complement strand
TTTAGCGCCGAAATGTCGACGCCACGAGGAATTATTCTCTCACCCCATTAAATCCGAATTGCGAAACAAATTCAAATGTTCAAAGCACAAAATTCAAAACCGTAGAGGCCTCTAACTAACAACTTCTGGAATGATAAACTGCCAGGAGCATAAAGTTTCGGAGAATTTGATTTTTGGATTTGTTTGGGATTTGGTGCTTGGGATTTGCGATTTATGCGCTAGGCGCATTTAGTGTGCTTCGTCCCAATTGGCGCCAATCCCTGCCTCTACCACCAGTGGAACGGCAAGAGATGCCACTGACTCCATTTCATATTGCACCAGGTTTGCCACTTCCTGAGCACTACCTACCTCCACCTCAAAAACCAACTCATCGTGAACTTGCATGATCATTCGTGCCGGCAGCGATCTCCGCTCCAGCTCTGCATCAATACGAATCATGGCAAGCTTGATGATATCTGCTGCGCTGCCTTGAATTGGCGTATTTATGGCAGTGCGCTCGGCAAACTGTCGAATGTTGCGATTTCTACTGTTGAGGTCCGGAAGAAATCTCTTGCGATTGAACAGGGTGGTCACAAAGCCTTGGTCGCGGCCGGTCTGTGGCATCTCTTCCACATATGAACGAACTCCCTGATACCGCTCAAAGTAACGTTCTATGATCTCTCGGCCTGTTTTCTGTGGTATGCCTAAATCCTTGGCAAGCCTGAATGAACTCATCCCATAGATGATGCCAAAGTTAATGGTCTTGGCCTGGCGCCTCATGTCCGCGGTGACTGCATCGGGCTGAACCCCAAAAATCTCAACTGCCGTGCGAAGGTGGATATCCTCGCCCCTACTGAAAGCCTCAAGCAGCGCCTCATCTCCCGAATAATGCGCCAGAATTCTCAGTTCAATCTGAGAATAGTCCGCTGAAATAAGTAAATTGCCGGGGTCAGCCACAAAGGCGCGACGGATTTCTCTGCCTTCTTCGGTGCGCACGGGGATGTTTTGAAGATTTGGCTCGCTGGAGCTTAACCTGCCAGTAACGGTAGCGGTCTGATTATAGGACGTGTGTATCCGGCCCGTATCTGGGTTTACCATTCGCGGCAAGGCATCCACGTAAGTGTTTTTCATTTTCATAAGGCTACGATAGTTGAGAACTTCTCCTGGCAAAGGATGGTGCCGCGAAAGTGAAGAGAGCACTTCCATGGAAGTTGAGTAACCGGTTTTGGTTTTCTTCCCCATGGGCAAGCCCAACTTGTCGAAAAAAATCCGGCCCAGTTGCTGCGGCGAGTTGATATTAAAGGGTTCCCCTGCCATATGGTAGATTTTTTCAGCGCTCACCTCCAGCCGCTCGCTGAAACCTTTCGCAAGTAAATCCATCCGCTCAACATCCACCTTCACCCCTTTTATCTCCATACGAGCCAGCACCTTGACCAGGGGGAGTTCAATGTCATTGAAGAGAGTCACCTGGTTGGCCGCTTTTATCTTCTCATCTAAAATATCAGCTAGCTGCAGGGCAAAAACCGCCTGATCTCCGGCGTAGCTCGATACCTGCTCCAGGGGTACGCTGGCTATACTGCGCCGCTTTTTGCCGGTTCCCACCAGGTCTTCGAAAGCAACCAAGGACACGTCAAGATGTTCTCGGGCCAGGACCTCCAGATTTTGCACCCTCTTGCCAGGATCCAAGACATACGCACCCAACATGGTGTCAAACTGTAGTCCGGAGAGTTCGACACCCAAACTATTCAGAATGATCCAGGCTTGTTTGCTGTTATGGACAACCTTCTGGACACGAGGATCGCTCAGGATTGGAGCCAGCAACTTCATGACCACAGATTGATCCAAGCTGGCGGAGCTAGATTCAGACTGGCGGCTTAGTGGTAGGTAACAACCTTGCTCCGGCCCCCAGGCCAGAGCAATACCCACAAGATCAGACCCAAAAGAACCCTCAGCGGAGATCATCACACTTAATGCTACCTTCCGGGACTGGCGAATCTGGGACAGTATCGGTTCCAGTCCTTCAGTTGTTGTAATCAGTTGGTAGTCACGCCTGATTTCCTCAGACGCGACACCGGTCTGGATCTCCTCCAGTTCCTGAAGGAGTTTTTTGAATTCCAGTTCTCGGTATAGGTTAACGAGATCACCCCGATCAGCTTCCCCCAACTCAAACTCTTGCCAATCTTTATCCAGCGGCACATCGCATTTTATCGTAGCGAGTGCCCGCGACATAATGGCTTGCTCAGAGTGCGCTTCCAGTCTCTTGCGCTCTCTTTCTTTGCTGACCTTATCCAAAGCCGACAGCAGGTTTTCAATACTGCCAAATTCTTTAATCAATCTCTGGGCAGTCTTCGGGCCAATTCCGGGGACGCCGGGTATGTTGTCAGTGCTGTCTCCTGCCAACCCCATTACTTCCACCACCTGGGAAGCGGGAACTCCAAAGCGCTTTTCTACCTCCGCAGGGCCGAAAACCTCATGCTTCATGCTGTCCCACATATGAACTTTTGGGCTTACCAACTGCAGCAGATCTTTATCACCAGAGATCATAACCACGTCTGCTCCCTGGTCGCTGGCCCACGTCGCCAGAGTGCCAATGATGTCGTCGGCTTCATACCCGGGGATTTCCACATACGGTATCCCAAGGGCAGTAATCAGTCGTTTTATAAATGGAATCTGCTCTGCGAGGTCCTCTGGCATGCGAGGGCGATTGGCCTTGTAATCAGGGCTGAGATCATGGCGAAAGGTGGGGCCGGGTGCATCCAGGGCAATAGCCATATAGATAGGACTTCTTTCCCTGAGGACCCGCTTGAGCATATTGCTGAAACCATAGATGGCATTGGTGGGAATTCCAGTGGAGGTACTGAGATGGCGCACTCCATAAAAGGCCCTATAGATGTAGGAGTTGCCGTCGATAAGGTAAAGTGTAGCTTTTTTTGCCACCACCACGCGCTATAGCTCCCTGAACACCTTTTCCGCCAGAGAAATGATCGTGGAACTCGAAGCAGTTATGGCAAGGATTTCCAACT
>JAUWKY010000008.1 GCA_030613915.1 Syntrophobacterales bacterium | reverse complement strand
ATGCCCCATGCGGCTCACGAAGTGAGCCTTATTTTCTTCTTGACAATGTGAAAAGCTTACCATAATATCCACTCGTCTCCTGCCAAAAAGGGGAATCTTTCCGAGGGAGACTCCTGAAGTTCTCATCAAAGTAGCGGTTTTCAGTTCTTGTACACAAGTTCGTGCTCGTATTCATGCGGTTGTTGGTGTTGGAGTTGCTGATCTGGACCTGTGCGGAAGTTCGTGTGACTGTTCTGTTGGAGGAGTGACAACTTGGAAAGGTTCCCCTTTTTTTTAAATATATCCCCTCTTGAAGTATCGGGTTAGCGCTGTGCGCTAAGCTTTCCCACTGACGACGGACAACTATCAACGGACACCGCCAGGATGGCGGCTTCGTCGATTGTTTCTATTATTGATTCTGGAATTTCGTACAGGGCCGGGTCCGTTTGTCAGTACAGCAGAAACCACTTCGGCACCGAAGTACCGATTTACCTCTTCAATCAGGCTCCGATCAGGTTTCACTCTGATTCTATCACCCAATCGTATGACGGCCTCACAGTGCTCGTCCGTGCACAGATGCACGTATGCCTTGCAATCGCCTTTGTGGCGTCCCAAAATAGCTTTGAGATCGGCCAGATTTTCCTTGGTGACTGTTTGCGCCGGGAGTTTAATGTGAATTGCTTGGGTCATATGCTCCTTGGCTTCCAGGAGGGTGAGAATGCGTTGTGCTATGATCTTGGCTCCCTTCTCCTCCTGCTGTACAGTGCCCACAATCAGCAAGGGATCATCCACATCAAGGAGATGGAGGCTACTCTGATAGGTGTCGCTAAAAATAACCACCTCCACAGTACCCTTGCGGTCTTCCAGGGTTAGAAAGGCCATGCGGTCACCTTTTTTTGTGGTAATCTCTTTGAGATCGGCATTGAGACCACAGAGGATTATTTGAATTCCATCAGTCTTGTCCGCAATACTTGAGATATCCACTATGGCGAAGGCTTTCATCTCTTTTTCGTAAGCGTCAAGAGGATGACCGCTAAAGTAAAAACCGAGAGCCTCCTTTTCCATGGCAAGCTTCTGCCGGTGCTTCCATTCAGGGATATTGGGTAAAGGGGGCTCGGAGTTACGCTGCTGCCCGGCAAAAGTGCCGAACATACTTATCTGACCGCTCAAACGATCTTTCTGGATGGTTTGCGCCATCTCCATTGCCTCTTCGAGTGCGGCAGTGGCTTGACTCCGAACAGGGTGCAGAGAATCAAAAGCGCCGCACTTGATGAGGCTTTCCACCACACGACGGTTGACGCGTTGCAGATCAACCCTTTCGCTGAACTCATAAAGAGATGAGAACGGGCCACCATCAGCCCTTGCCTCAATGATAGACTCGACTGCAGCCGCACCTACGTTTTTTACCGCACCCAGGCCGAAGCGAATGCTGTCACCCACTACAATGAAGTCCCATTGGCTCAGATTTACATCAGGAGGAAGTATTTCCAACTCCTTTTCCCGGCACTCATTCAGGAGCTTGACCAAGTTGTCAGAGTTGCTCAAAAAGCTATTCAACAGTGCCGCCATATACTCGAGAGGATAGTGGGCTTTGAGATAGGCTGTCTGGTAAGCTATAAGCGCATAGGCGGCACTATGGGATTTGTTGAACCCATAGCCGGCGAATTTTTCCATGAGATCAAAAATGCGTCCAGCTTTTTTGAGATTAATACCGTTTTCCTCGGCTCCTGCAAGAAAACGATCGCGCTGTGCTGCCATCACCTTCGGGTTTTTTTTGCCCATGGCCCGCCTCAGAATATCGGCTTCGCCGAGGCTGTAATTGGCCAGGACACTGGCAATTTCCATTACCTGTTCCTGATAGAGAATGACCCCGTAAGTGTCCTGGAGAATATCCCGCAGTTGCTCCAGTTCGTAGCTGACTTTTATGTTACCGTGCTTGCCGTTGATAAAGTCATCCACCATACCGCTCTCGAGGGGGCCGGGGCGATAGAGAGCAACCAAGGCGGTGATGTCATTGAAATTTTCAGGCCTGAGCCGTACAACCAAGTCGCGCATCCCAGAGCTTTCCAACTGGAACACCCCGGTTGTATCCCCGCGGCTCAGGAGTGCATACGTTTTCGGATCGTCCAGGTGCAGGTCACGCATGTCCAAATCGACACCATTATTCTCCGTGATGAGTCTTACGGCGTTGTCGATGACTGTAAGGTTGCGCAGTCCCAAGAAGTCGAACTTGATAAGGCCGGCCTTCTCCACGTATTTCATCGGAAACTGAGTCACCACTTCGCCCTTGGAGCCCTTATAGAGAGGCATGTACTCGACGATAGGGAGATCTGAAATAACTACGCCGGCAGCATGAGTGGAAGCATGACGGGTGAGGCCCTCCAGGGCCAAGGCCACATCGAAAAACTCTTGGAGAGCTGGATCTTTGCGAAGTTCCTTGAGTCGGGGCTCAGTCTTGAAGGCTTTTCTGAGTGTTATGTTGAGAACCGGAGGAATGAGTTTGGCTATCTTGTCCACATCTGCATACGCCATGCCAAGGGCGCGACCCACATCCCGGATAACAGCTCGGGCCTGCATAGTGCCGAAGGTGGTGATTTGGGCAACCCGATCTTTGCCGAAACGTTCCGAAACATACTGCAGGACCCGGTCCCGGCCATTCATGCAAAAATCAACGTCGATGTCTGGCAGGCTAAGCCGTTCCACATTGAGAAAACGCTCGAAGATCAGGCCATGAGCGATGGGATCGAGATCAGTAATGCCAAGGCTATAAGCTACCAGGCTGCCAGCCGCAGACCCCCGCCCAGGGCCGACAGGTATCGAATTCTCTCTGGCAAACCCGACGAAGTCTGCGACTATGAGAAAGTAGGTGCTAAATCCCATCTGTTGGATGACCGAGATCTCGTGGGCCAAACGGTGGCGGTATTTTTCTTCCTCCTCAGCGCTGAAGTCTGGTTGCTTTCTGTGAATTTCTTCAAGCCTTCTGGCAAAGCCGTCCTCGGTTTCCCTTTCAAAACGGGACTCTGCCGAGTCACCCGCTTCCAGAGGGAACTTTGGGAAGTGAGGTTGATCAAGTTCTAAACTGACGTTGCAGCGTTCCGCTATTGCCAGGGTATTCTGCAGGGCAGTCGGGACATCATGGAAGGTAGACCACATCTGCTCAGGAGATTTGAAATAGAGCTCACTGGTTGAAAAACGCATACGTTTTTCATCCAGCACCGTCTTTCCTGTCTGGATGCAGAGGAGCACGTCATGGGCCTTCGCATCTTCTGCTTTCAGGTAGTGGCAGTCATTGGTTGCAACCAGAGGAATGGAGGTTTTTTCACTGAGATGGATGAGATCACGGTTGACAATTTCCTGCTCTGTCATGCCGTTGGCCTGCAGTTCCAGGAAAAAATTATCATTGCCGAAGATGTCGCGATACTCCATTGCAGCCTGTTCGGCCCGGGTATAACTGGCAGCCAACAGATGGGATGCCACCTCTCCATGTAAACAAGAAGAAAGACCAATGAGCCCCTCGTGATAGGTGGTGAGCAGTTCCTTGTCCACCCTAGGTTTGTAGTAGAAACCTTCGAAGTTGGCGAGGGTTAGGAGCTTGAGCAGATTTTGATAGCCCGTATTGTTCTCAGCCAAAAGAACAATGTGATGGTTTCGTGCGCCACCGTGACTCGCTCCACGGTCCCGGCGGCTCTTCGGCGCCACGTAGACCTCACAACCCAAAATGGGCTTAATCCCAAATTCGATGGCTTTTACATAGAATTCGAGAGCGCTGTGCATGTTGCCGTGATCAGTGATGGCGACGGCAGGCATGCCAAATCCCGCGGCGGTCCTGAGCATGTCAGTGATGCGGATGGCACCGTCTAGAAGGCTGTACTCGCTATGCACATGTAAGTGGACGAATTCCTTTGACGACATATCCGGGCATCCTTATTTGACTATTCTTTGCGTATCTGGAGCGGATTATTTCAAATCCGAATTGAGAACTGTTTAGTCCGCCTCCGGCGGATCGAAATCCGGATTTAGTGCCTTGTTATTTTCTGTAAACTCTTCTGTAAATCACCCACGGGGATTGGATGAATAACCGCTCGTCCAATTTCAGCGAGAAGGACGAAGTGACAGATACCTGCTTGAATCTTTTTGTCTTTTTCGAGAGGAACGAGTAGCGCCTCCGGATCTATGTTCTTGGGTATGTCTGTGGGAAGGCCTAACTTCTGGATGAGATCCAGAGCACGATCCGCATTATCCTCGCTGAGCCCAACCCATTGCCGGGATAGTCGGACGGCGAGTCCCATGCCGATAGCCACCGCTTGACCGTGAGATATATTATAATTGGTCGCAGCCTCTAAGGCATGTCCTAAAGTGTGGCCGAAGTTCAAAATACGTCGCAATCCACTTTCACGCTCGTCCCGATTCACCACCCGGCACTTAACCGCACAGGCCTTGGCGATGATAGTTTGCAAAAGGGGATTGCCAGTGTCAAGAAGGTCAGGCCCTTCCCTTTCCAGAATTGAAAAAAGTTCAGGATCTTCGATGAGGGCAGCTTTGATAACCTCCGCAAACCCGTCGCGCCTGGCGTCAGAGGAAAGAGAGGTTAAAACGTCAAGATCGGAGAGCACAAGCCGAGGTTGATGGAAAGCGCCTAACAGGTTCTTACCTGAAGGTAGATCGACACCGGTCTTGCCCCCAAGGGAGCTGTCCACTTGGGCGAGCAGGGTAGTGGGAACTTGAATGTAGGGGATACCTCGCATATAGATGGCAGCAGCAAAGCCGGTGATATCACCAACCACACCGCCCCCAACAGCGAGAAGTAGGCTTTTGCGGTCAAAGCCCTGAGCAAGGAGCTGCTGGCAGAGGTCGAGGACCGTTCCTATGGTCTTTGCGCTCTCACCTGGGGGTAAGGCAATCAAGGTTGTATCAATGGAGTTAGACCGCAGTTGATTTTGAAGTGGTTCGGCCACCAGCGGTCTCACCACCTCATCAGTTACCAACCCATAGGAAGAAAAGCTTCCGAGTCGTTGTATTTCGCGGTGAAGACTATCTAAAATACCGCGACCCACTAGTACATCGTACGAACGGTCTGTTTCGCTTCTTATTTCCAGCCGAATACGTTTCATCTCAAGCATCAGGTCATTAGGCCTCACGGCCGTCATTTGTAGTCATTTGCCTGCGGCGTCAGTTGGGCTAGCGCCCGTCATTTATGGTCATTTGTAGTTAGATGTCCTAATTAGTTATCACAAATCATAATGACCTAGTGACAACAAGTGACAGCGAAGCGTAATGACTCTATGGCTCCTATTGCCTACTGCGGTCTTGCTCAAGTTCTGTTCGTTGTTTCTCCGTCAGAATGGGAAGAATCTCGTCGACCATCTGAGTGAATTGCGCAGGGAACAAGGCTTGCTGGCCGTCGCTCAAAGCCTTTTCTGGCTCATGGTGTACTTCCACCATCAGGCCGTGAGTGCCGGCAGCCACAGAGGCCCTACTCATAGGTATCACCTGATCACGGCGGCCACAGGCATGGCTCGGATCGGCGATAACTGGAAGATGACTTTCTTTCTTAACCACCGGGATGGCACTCAAGTCCAAAGTGTTGCGGGAATGGTCGGCAAAAGTGCGGACGCCACGCTCGCAGAGAATCACATTGTTATTCCCTTTGGCCATGACGTATTCGGCAGCCATTAGCCACTCCTGGATCGTTGCGGACAAGCCACGCTTGAGAAGAACAGGTTTCCGGGCCATACCAGCTCGATTGAGCAAGGAGAAGTTCTGCATATTACGAGCGCCGATCTGGATGATGTCGGCATACTCTTCCACCAGATCACACTGTTCGCGGTCCATTGCCTCGGTGACAATGTACAACCCCGTTTCCTCTCTCACTTTGACGAGAATCTTCAGCCCTTCTTCTCCCAAGCCCTGAAAACTGTAGGGTGAAGTGCGAGGCTTATATGCACCGCCCCTAAAGATGCGGGCGCCTTGGCTCCGAACTGCGCGGCCAATAGTGAGAGCCTGTGTCTCGCTCTCGACTGCACAGGGACCAGCAATGATCACGAAATGATCGCCGCCGATGGCAACGTCCCCGAGCTGAACGATAGTGTCGGTTTGTTCGAACTCTCGACTTACGAGCTTATAGGGTTTAGAAACAGGGATGGTCTCTTTCACCCCGGGCAGGAGCAGAAAAGGGGCAGGATCAACTGATCCTCTGTTCTGAAGGATGCCTATGGCGGTACGGTCACCGCCCTCTATTACTCGGGCAATATTACCTTGCCGTTCGATGGCAGCCACAACTTGTGCGATTTCTTCTTCGGTGGCATAGCTGCTCATAACCACCAGCATTTGAATCTCCTTTCATTGGGAACCAAACCGAGCTCTGAGACGGTGTGGAGGGTGACCCCTAACGAAGTGTCATCTCTAGCGGGTGAGCATCCCTCTAACACACAGCACCAGGTGGTGTCAATTCGTTTTGCTTGTTGAAAAGCGATCCCCGCCGGGCCCGTTTGGTCCATGAGTTTTTCTGGCAGATGTTGCCTTTTTTTCGAAACGCTAATCCTTCCGGTTCCAGGGCAGAAAAACCCCAATCAGTTTTTCTTACTGGGGGTATAAGCCTCGAAGTAACATGGCCTCCGCCACCCGTTTTACCGCAATCATATATGAGGCCATCCGCATGTTCACCTTCTCAGTCTGGGAAAGATGCCAGACGTTTTCGAAGGCACGATCCATAATTCCCTTGAGCTTTGAGTTCACTTCCTCTTCAGTCCAAAAATAACGTTCCAACCCTTGCACCCATTCAAAGTAGGAGACGGTAACCCCTCCGGCGTTGGCCAGAACATCAGGCAGGTGATACTTGCCCCGGTCATAGAGGATGTCATCAGCCGCCGGAGTTGTGGGGCCATTGGCTCCCTCAGCAATAATATCCGCCTTGATACGGTCGGCATTTCTTTCGGTAATCTGATTCTCCAACGCTGCCGGTATCAGAACCGTGCACTCCAGTTCGAGCAATTCCTCGTTGGTGAGGCTGTCTGCACCAGGATATCCTTGCACAGTACCGGTTTCGTTCTTATGTGCCGCCAAATCCCGGGGGTCTAAACCTTTGGGGTTGTGGACTCCACCTCTACTGTCGCTGGCTGCAACGATCGTGGCTCCAGCATCGTGCAGAATTTGGGCAGCGTGATAGCCTACATTACCATAGCCTTGAATCGCAACCGTTTGTTCATTCACATCTCGATTCAATCGTTTGAGTATTGAGTAGATGGAGAATACACAGCCACGGCTGGTGGCCTCATTCCGGCCCAGAGATCCCCCCACTGCTATTGGCTTGCCGGTAACCACGCCGGGTTCGGCATAACCAATGGACATGCTATAAGTATCCATGATCCAGGCCATTATCTGCGGATTCGTATAAACGTCCGGTGCCGGAATGTCGGTCCTGGGACCAAATACATTGACGAGTTCAGAGGTATAACGGCGGGTCAGATGTTGCAGTTCGGTCCGCGACATCTGCTTGGGGTTGCAGGCGACTCCCCCTTTGGCTCCGCCATAGGGGATATCCACCAGCGCACATTTCCAGGTCATCCACATGGAGAGGGCGGTTGTCTCATCCAGGGTGACATCAGGATGGTAGCGAATGCCTCCTTTCGCAGGACCGCGGGAGGTGTTGTGGTGTACACGATAACCTGTAAAGACCTCAACGCTGCCGTCATCCATCCGCACCGGGCAGGAAACTATATAACATCGAGCCGGAAGGCGAAGCCGCTTGTGAATGGCTGGATCCAAGTTGATTCGTTCGGCAACCATGTCAAATTGGCGGATAGCAACATCCAAGGCATTCTCTGTGCCACTCATGGTTATTCTCCTTTCTAATGGTACGCAGAGCGCCAAGCGCATGGCGCATAGCGTTTACTCACTTATTATCTACCAAGTAATCTATGCAGGTTCCTCTCCTTCCACGCTTGCAGTCTGTGATAATGGCGATACCGAGCTTCCAGTTGGCGGAACCTTGTGGTGTGGGCCATTTTGCGGCCATTGCGATGCTCCACTCCCAGGCGATGGTGTAGCATCTCGTGGTAAACAATACCCATGATCACATACTTTGGCACGTAGCTCTTATCCAGTGCAGGACTTACGCGAATTGTCTTGGTTCTATCAGAGTAGCTGGCAAGCTTGATGGAATTTTGGTTCCGGACCCTCCTGTTGGCTCCCCAGGTGATAGGGCAGTCAATCTCGTTTGCGAAGTATTCACCATTGACCTGGTCAAATAGAGTATTGAGATCGAAGAAGCGTCCCTTCGAGCGCACTATAGTCTGCCGGGACTTACGAGGAGATTGCTTTATCTTATGTGAGTTGGCGGTAACAAAGCTTCGCAAAACCGAAGGTGCTTTCCTATTGCGGCTCTTGACGAAGCGAGCCAGAGAATCCAAGACTTCAGTGTCTGCCTCAAGGAACATGTGATGAAGACGCACTTTATTGCCACTGCTGGAAGGCCTGATGTGTATCATCGAGTGGGTGTTGTCGGTGATGGTGAGGTGAACCGGTTTCTTAACCAGACGGGAGAGGTTCGCTTGGAGATGGGTGACATCCTTCCGATTGAACTTTTCCATGCAGTTACTCAGGTGGATTCTAGACTGTTGTCTTGTCTCCTGCCGGACTTTTCTGTGCACTTCTAACAGAAAATGGATGACAAATACCAGCATTAATTTCTATTTTAGCACGACGTCATGGTTTCTTGTTGATGGGACAGATTTGAGATGTGAGATGTGGGATTGAATATCCTTAGATTTTAGCATCCCACATCCCACATCAGAACTGAGCTTTTGAGAGGTGAATCATGGACCCAAGAATCAAAGAGGCGATGCAGAGACAAGTTGCGAGAGAACCATTCGCGAAGAAGCTCGGTCTAAAATTGATCGACGTGGACGAAGGCTATGCGCTTGTTGAAATGAAATGTACCACAGAGATGGACAACATCTTCCAGATGACCCACGGCGGTGCCATTTTTACTCTCATCGACGAGGCCTTCGAGATCTCGTGCAATTCACACGGCACTGTGGCTGTGGCGCTGAATGTAAATATTACCTACCACAAGGCTCCATCCCCGGAAAGCACGCTGCGGGCTGAGGCTAAGGAGGTCGCAAAGACCCGGAGAACAGGCAGCTATCACATCACCGTAAAAGATGATAAGGACCACCTCATCGCAAGCTGCCAAGCACTGGCTTATAGGGTGGGGGAAAAGTTGCCTTTTCTCGAGGATTGATGTAGAAGGGCCAGCCTGCCTAAATCTGCCTGTGATTTTTTCCTACTGAATCGGTAGGCCTCTTGACTTTTAGATTTCGCGAGTTACTCTCCGGTAAGAGGGTAAGAAACAAGACCCCAGCGGAAGCAGAGGGGAGGCGATATAAATGGCACAGTCAAGATCCAGCAGCGCTGGAGCGTGTTGCTTCAGTGAAAAGCGGAGACTGGTAAAGGAGCTGAGCAACTGCGGCTATTGTTCCACCAGTTTCGAAGAGTATAAGCGTTGTAGGCAAGAGGTGAGTCGCGAGAGCGGCGACCGCTCCCAGGAATGCATGATTGGCTAACTCCAAATAACCTTATAACTTTGAAAAAATCGTAATCCAGAAAAATCAAAAAAGCCCGGACATGTTCCGGGCTTTTTTTCTGTATTATTCTCAGGAGTCTGAATTTTAATGGCAAAGATCTTGCTAACAATCACTTCTAGCATTTATGAAGAAAACAATATAAGCTGGCTGGTAGCCCGGATTCATGAAATATCCGGGCCAGGTGTAAACTGTGTGCAATGATCACGGAGGTGGAAACATGACTGGTTTTTGGCTCCAGAGGAAATTAGTTGCTTTGTTAATTGTTTTTTTGGTGGCTGCCTGCGCCGGACCCAGTGTGAAACGAACCGAAGTTGATGAAACCATCGATCTGAGCGGTAAATGGAACGACACTGACTCCCGTTTGGTGGCCGAAGAGATGATTTTAGACTGCCTGGAGCGGCCATGGCTGGAAAGATACCAAACAAGCCATCCTGGAAAAGCACCAACGGTTATTGTGGCCACAGTAAAAAATCGGAGCCACGAGCACATCAACACCCAGGTTTTCATCAAGAATCTGGAGCGTGCCCTAATTAATTCAGGCCGGGTACAGTTCGTGGCTTCCAAGGATGAACGGGTGGAACTCAGGGAAGAAAAGGCCGATCAGCAATATGGGTTCACATCACGGGAGACTCAAAAATCCATAAGTAGGGAGGTGGGAGCGGACTATATGCTCCAGGGCTCCATCAATACGATCAAGGATGAAATCAAGGGCAAGTACGTTATTCTCTACCAGGTGAATCTTGAACTGATTGAGTTGGAAACTCATCTGAAAAAGTGGATCGGCCAGAAAGAAATCAAGAAATATGTCAAACGCAGTCGCTTTACCTTCTAGGGAGTAGGAGCGCTCTCCTTGGACATGTCAGGTAGGGACCTGATGAAGATTACCATTAAGACCTATCAGTGCTTGAACCGCAGGCTTGCTTTTCTAGTATTGCTTGCCGTGGCTGGACTCCTACTGACGAGCCTATCAGGATGCGCGGGACCGCGAAAGGTTTATAGCACTGTTGACGAGCTGAACGCACAAGGCGAGTTTATCCTGGCCCGCAACTACGTGGAAGAGCACGCCAAAGATTACGGTAAGCGCAATCGGTTGCTCTACCTTCTGGACCGGGGGATGTTCGCCTTCTCAACAGGAGAGTTCAGGGAAGCAATTGCCTCCTTTACCGAGGCGGAAGAGCTGATGAGTGAGCTGTACACTATCTCACTCAGCCAGGAAGCCACAACCTTTGTGGTCAATGATAACGCCGCGCCATACCGGGGAGAGGACTTTGAGTCCGTTATGGTCAATCTCTTTCTTGCCCTCTCATATGCAAATCTGTCTGAAATCGATGAAGCTCTGGTGGAGGCTCGCAAAGTTGACAGTAAACTTACGGCCATCAACCTGCAATATGCTGAAAACGAGGAAAATGCCTATCGGGAGGATCCTTTCGTCCGACTGCTCATGGGAATTCTCTATGAAATGGGCCAGACTAGTACCGACCTAAACGATGCCTACATCTCCTACAGTAAGGCACTGCAGGGATATGACTCCGAATACCAACGATTCGGGGTTTCATTTCCCGAGCCACTGGTGGAAAACTTTCTTTCTGTGGCATCGTTTATGGGTCGAGCTGAACTGCGCACAGTGCAGCAGCGCTTTCCTTCTTACCGCTTTGCCTCACGGGCAGACAGGAAAGAGATGGCGGAAGTCTATGTTCTTCACTTAAGCGGCAGAACACCGATCAAACAGGAAAATATTATTGTCGTTCCAACGCCTGACGGTCAGGTGGTCAAAGTCGCTTTTCCCAGCTATGAAAAGATTCCCCGGCGGATTGCCGGTGCACGTCTTCACGCGCTGCCTGAGCTTGGCAAGCAGCAGTTTGTAGCCGATTTCAGTGTGGGAGAACCCATCGGTGGTATTGCCATCGAGAACTTGCAAAATCGGCGTGTGCGAATCTACGCCAAGACACTGGCTCGGGTCACGGCCAAGTACCTGGCAGTAAGAAAAGCACAGCGGGAAGCTGCGGATCAATTTGGCGGCTGGGCCGGTTTGCTTACCAAGGTCACGGGGGATATACTGATTTTTGTGAGTGAACAGGCGGACTTACGCTCATGGAGGACTTTGCCAGAGGAAATCTTGATTAGCAAAGTTACGTTGCCGCCTGGCAGTTATCAACTCTGGGCTGAGTGCCTAGATGCTTCAGGTAGGTTCGTCGAGAAAGTTGAACTTGGTAGGCGAGAGTTAAAGGCTGGCGATAAGATTTTGATGCAATTCCGCACCACGGAATAAAGGAAAGGTATAAGGCTCAAGGCAAAAATCTTGTCTTCTATTGCCCTGTGCCTTACGCCTTGTGCCCTGAGCCTTATACCTACTGACTCTTGCCGCGGGCGGCGATCTTGAATTCCTCCACCACCTCACCGTTCCTGATGCCATAGGCCCGATCGAATAGATTCACGACAGCACAGGCATGATTAGGAATAATCTGCACCTTGTCGCCGATGTCGAGGTCGACCTTGGGATCGAGGGTCATGATTCCATGTTCTTCTGAGAGCCTTGCCAATATTGCTTGCTTGGCCAACACTATACCAAAGCCCGTTACCATTTCTTTGCCGTGCGCGCCCCTATCCAAACCGAAGGCCTTGCTCCCTCCATCTAGGACCGCCCTCTCTTTCTCAGGTCGGCTAATAACGGTGGCCACGATGGACAAAGCGCATTCCTCCAGAGTCGCCGCGCCGAGAGACACCTGTATGGCATCGTGAAAAATGTAGTTGCCCGGGCGGATCTCATTGACAGCCTCATGCCCCTGCCAGACCTTCATGGTTGGAGTGGATCCTACGGAGACAATATCAGGAGAAGTTCCGACCTCGGCAAATGCTTGCGCGGTCTCGGCCATTATTATGCTTTCATGGCGGCTGATTTCCTTCACTTCCGAGAGAGAATCTGCACCATATACCTGACCGGCATGGGTGAAGATTCCCTTGAACCTGAGAGAGGGAAGAGTATCCACAGCCTGAAAGAGCTCCACTGCTTCCTTCCCAGGTAAGACGCCACATCGATTAAGACCACTGTTAATCTCTATGAGATATTCAATGCTGAGTCCGGATGCAGCAAATACCTCTGAGAGTTTGGCCGCTGCTGCGACGCTGTCCAAGCCTATTGATATGCTTGTTTCTTTTGAGAGAGCTGCGAGTCTATGCAGCTTTTCTTTGGTCACAATCTGGTTGGCGACAAAGATGTTCTTAATTCCCGCCGCAGCCATGACTTCTGCTTCTGAAACCTTGGCGGCGGTAATCCCGCGTGCGCCTAAGCGCATTTGCAGCTGAGCCAGCTCAGGTATCTTGTGAGTTTTAATGTGGGGACGGAGAGCAACCCCGTAATTGTTGGCTTTTTCCTGCATCCGTTCAAGGTTGCGGGCGACAACATCGAGGTCGATTAATAAAGCGGGAGTATCTAAAGTAGGTAAGTTAGAGATTGTCATAGATCATTCTCTATGGAACGCGGTGGGCGAGTGCAGTTCGGCGAAAGGCTCAAGGCACACGGCTCAAGGAGACAATATAAAATGAGATTTGCCTTGTGCCTTACGCCTCGGACCTTGTGCCTGCTACCTTAGCGGCTTAGGCCGCTAAGGTAGCTGTCGAGCCCACACAGCTGATCGCAAAAGTGCTACCCAGTTCCTGACTCATGCGGATGTGGGGACGAAAGCCGGTGCAATGGCCGGTGAGTGCGAGTTGGGCTCCGCAATCTTTGATGCCGTTTATAGTCTGGGTGAGGACCTCCTCGCCCACTTGAGCCAGGTGCAGACCGCCAATCACAGCATATATGCGAGAGTTTCCAGTAATTTCCTGGGCATATTGGATGGTATTAACGATTCCCGGATGAGAACAACCCGAAATAATTACCAACCCCTTTTCTCCTAAGTTCACCACCAGGGCCTGCTCATCAACGAGGGGATCGTCCATATCCTGACCGTCTTTGATGATTTTGGCACCGGGCATGGGGCCTTCAAAATCCGTGCGGCGGGGAATTTCGCCGGTAAGAAAAACGCCTTCTCGTAATTGTTGAGCATCTGTGGCGCACGTTAACTGAGCGCCGATATCCTCTATCTTCTCACGTTCCAGCTTCCATGGACCAACCTTGCCCCGGGGAGTCATAAGGTACTTGGGCCAGAAGACATCAGGGTGGCAGTAGATGGGCAGAGGTGTCCCCCGCCACTCCAAGAAACCGAGAAGCCCTCCATAGTGGTCAGGGTGTCCGTGACTTAGAAATAAGGCATCAACCTCGGCGGGGGTTCGGCCCATAACTTCCATGTTGTGTTTTAAAGTTTCAAAGGCATTGCCGGTATCCATGAGCAGACAGAACGTGCTTTCTCCCTGACTGATGTCCACCAAATATGCGAGTCCGTGACCAGCCAACAGATGGCCTTTCAGCTTTCCCGGTACGGCACGCTCAACCAGGGAAGTGGAGGGTTCGAAAACGTCGAGGTAGTTGTCAACAACCGCGGTGACACAAACTTTTTCTGGCAGCGACATAAGGAGCCTCCTGTAGCCGTTTCAAGTGTTTAGAAAAACACTGATACCATTTCTCTCGAGTTGTGAAAATACGAATGAGAGACCCTCTATCATGCACGATAAGAATAGTTAAAGGTGGAAGTGAACGTTTCCAAGTCAACTACCAACAGTTTATATCATTGTGCATTAAAGTGCAAAGGTTTTCCGCTCGGAAGATAGTGAAACAATCAAGATGTCAAAATTGTGGGAGTGTCTTTGCAGCCACGACCTCCAATTCGTTCGCTTCCCTTTTAGTCGGGGCTAGAAAGCCGTTCCCCCAGTATCGCACACGAGGAACGAATCACTACAAGGATAGGAGTTAGAATTCAGGGGGCAATGTGTAATTTCGAAATTCGAAATTACCGTTCAGCAATGCTCAATATCCAACCTCAAATCCGCAATCCAAAATGTCTGACGTCTGACAGCTCACTGCAGGCGAGGGTTATCCTCGCCTGAATTTTTACAATAGACATATTACATACTATGTGATATGTATCGAATATGGGTCGAAAACGTTACAACAAAAAGGAAGCGCAAGCACGGGCAACACACAAGAAGATACTCATGGCCGCTGCCGAGCTGTTTGCTCGCCAGGGCTACCACAAGACCACAATTACAGACATAGCCCAGGCAGTTAATCTGACCTCAGGTGCTGTTTTTCACCACTTTCAATCCAAAGAAGCGTTGCTCGAGGCAGTGGTGGACTGGTTGGCACGAGGAATAACAATCTATTCAGATCACCTTAATCAGGCAGAAAAGGGCTCACTGGCTGTGGCTGAGGGTGTTGTAGATATCATGTGCGAGCATTTTCGGCGGCAACCAGAGGCCACAATCTGTCTGGCGGCTTTAGGTACTGAATTTGCAGGAAGTAACCATCACATGGAGAAGCGACTCAATGAGGTGTACGATGATTTCGTAGAAGCTTTCTCCCGTATTCTGGAAAATCATCCCAAGGTTAGCGACTCACGCGCAGCTGCAACGGCCCTTGTCGGTGCAGTACAAGGTATTGCCGTTCAGGGTCT
>JAUWKY010000301.1 GCA_030613915.1 Syntrophobacterales bacterium | reverse complement strand
ATATACATGGTACTCGTCGTACTGAATGAGATTGACCACTCCCTTCATTTCTGGAATGAGCGCCACCAGAACTCCGGTGTTCAACATCTCATCAAGGACGTCCAGCGGTTGAGACGGTGACAGCAGGATTCGTTGCAGAGATTGAATTACTCTGGGGGATCGACGGAACTCTTCATCTACCAGGTGGAGAAACTCCTGGACCAATCGTCTCGCTTCAATACTAAGGGGGAGTCCGAGGCTGACACCCTGCTCGAATATCTCTAGCAGGAGATATGGATTCTCCAGGATAGCCTCCGAGGACTCAAAATTCAGTCCATCCTGACTGGCGGTAATCCCACTTACGCTCAACCTCCCCCTGGCCCTTCCCAAACGGAGTCGATATTTTCCGGGGACAACCTTATTTAGAAACATCAGGTGTTGCTGTTTCAGGAACTCCATGTGGCCGTGCAGCTGCCCAAGGAACTGCTCAACACCCTGCCGGCCGTTCTGATCCTTAAAGCGCAAGGCCTCGGCCACTTTCAATTGGTATTCGAAATAGAGTTGATCGCACTTCCGGCCGCTGATATGGTGGAGCCAGTTTCTCACAGTCCAGATAAATGAGAGCGCCTCAGACAGGGTAAGATACTCATGGTGAGAAAGTTGGCCATGGTATTCTAAATCCCGTGGCTCCTTGATCTGGTATTTGGCCCAGCCCAGCCAGAGCATGGCGTGGTAGTCTCGCAAACCACCTTGACCTTCCTTTACGTTGGGCTCCAGAAGGTTGGTTGAATCACCGAATCGAGTATGACGGCCCTCGTTTCTCTCCCTCAACCATTGGATGAATTCCTTGGCTCTCTTGCGCAGGATCTTGCTGCGCATTTCTTCCATAAGGTCTGAACAGAGGGAGGAGATACCACAGAGAAAGCGACCATCTGCCAGCGAGGTCAGGACCTCGAAGTCATGGGACGCAAGGCTCAAGCATTCTTTGAGGGAACGGGTGGCATAGCTCACTTCGAGGCCGGCATCCCAGAGGGGATAGAAGATCTCCTGGACAAGGGCCGCGGCCTCGTCGGGTATTTTCTTCTTGAAGAGCAGGAGTACATCGACATCTGAGTGGAGACACTGCTCTTTTCTGCCGTAGCCCCCAAGGGCGATGATAGCGTATGGATTTTTTTCCATACCCATGCAGGGGCCAACGGAGCTTCGGGCGAAGCTTTCACGAAAGTAATCGTCCAGAAGGTCGGTGTGGATAGCCAGAAAATCTGGTTCATCGCTCTCGACAAAATGAGCAAGTAACTCCTGCTTCCTTTCCTGCAACTGGCGGATTGGTGATTCCATGATGCTCACGTCGAGAATTCGGCCTACTTTAATCACAACTCAAGGCCAAAAATTGGCCTAACCTTTCGCCTAACCAATGCCCAATGACAAGAAATATTCGGGTTAGATGGCCTCTTTGCCGCGTTCTCCTGTTCTGATCCGAATTGCTTCCTCCAGAGAGCTGACGAAAATCTTGCCATCACCTATCTGGCCGGTCTTTGCTTTTTCTTCGATAACCTTGACGGCTTGGGAGACAAGTTCTGCCGGGACAATCACTTCTATTTTGATCTTGGGGACAAAATCCACCCTGTATTCCGCCCCACGATAGATTTCTGTATGGCCCTTCTGGCGGCCAAATCCTTTGACCTCGATAGCAGTCATCCCCTTGACATCTATCTCTATGAGACCTTCTTTGACCTCATCTAACTTGAACGGTTTGATGATTGCTTCAATCTTCTTCATTTTTCTCCTCCAACCTGGGGTGATGTGTCTATCTGCCTGATTGTATTGGGGGTGGGAACCAAAGGCAACATTAGATACTGTAGCCCGCCTCTCTATGCTGAGTGATGTCCAACCCTCTTACCTCTTCTTCATCGGAGACCTTCAGGCCCATGATCGCATCGAGGAGTTTAAGAATGACAAAAGTCATCACAAAGGCAAAAACAATGGTGGCGACGATTGATATAAACTGAATCCAGAGCTGTCCCGGGTTGCCGTAAAAGAGACCGTTGGCCCCGTCCGGGTTCACCGCGGTGCTGGCGAACAGACCGGTTGCGAGAGCTCCCCAGGTACCACCCAGTCCGTGGATCCCAACCACGTCGAGGGAATCATCATAGCCCAGTTTAGACTTGGCCAACACACCCATATAGCAAATCACTCCCGCCAGACCACCAATTATCAGGGCTGAGAGCGGACTGACAAAACCAGCCGCCGGGGTAATGGCCACAAGCCCAGCCACCGCACCACTGGCTGCGCCCAGGGTGGTGGGTTTGTCATGCAGGATCCATTCTGCAAACATCCAGGTTAGGGAGGCCGTAGCTGCGGCCACATGGGTGGTCACGAAGGCACCTGCTGCCAGTCCATTACTGGCGAGAGCACTGCCGGCGTTGAAGCCAAACCAGCCGAACCAGAGAATGGCTGTACCGGTTATGGTCATGGGAAGGTTGTGAGGAATAAAATGTTCCCTGCCGTAACCTTTCCTCTTGGAAATGATGAGAACGGCGGCGAGGGCAGAAACCCCTGAACTGATGTGAACCACGGTTCCGCCGGCAAAGTCGAGAGTTCCCAGCTTTCCCAACCAGCCTCCGGAGCCCCAAACCCAGTGTGCCAGCGGAGAGTAAACCAGGGTGGACCACAGAACAATGAAGACCAGCAGTGAGCTAAATTTCATCCGTTCGGCGAAAGCGCCGGTAATTAAAGCCGGAGTGATAACAGCAAACATGCACTGGAAAATCATAAATGCCTGATGGGGAATGGTATTGGCATAATCCGGACTGGGAGAAAGGCCGACCCCTTTCAGACCGAACCATGACAGGTTCCCCACTATGCCGCCCACATCGGGGCCGAAGGCCAGAGAATAGCCCCACAATACCCAGGTAACGGTAACCAACCCGATGATGATGAAGCTTTGCATGATCGTGGCCAGGACGTTTTTGTTTCTGACCATTCCTCCATAGAACAGAGCCAAACCAGGGGTCATGAACATGACAAGAGCCGAGCTGACTAAAATAAATGCTGTGTCTCCCGCATTGATCATTTGAATCCTCCTTGCTGGGTTTCTTTCGGTGGGATTTGGTTGATCACCGCAAGAGGCAAGAGCAATGGGTGTGCCAATCAGGTATTAATGAATTAAAATGGATTTATTCTAAATAGTTATCAATAATATGGGTTGAATAGGTAGGACATAAAAAAATACAATTTTGTATTTTCTGTGGAGGACAAACGACACAAATGTATTTAAGGAAATTAGGGGATTAAGGAATTAAGGTATTTAGGAATTGTGGAAAAAGCCTATTTATTTGGCTCCGCACGATGACTACATGTCCCCTCTCCCCTCAAGACACTTTGTCGCAATTCGTCATCCCGGCCAAGTCCCG
>JAUWKY010000329.1 GCA_030613915.1 Syntrophobacterales bacterium | reverse complement strand
CGGAGGGTGACATCAAGTACTGGCGCGATAGTGAAGGGCTGCACCACGTGCCCAAGAGAAGGCTAGAAGACATTATTGTGGGATAAGGCATAGGGAAGTAATTTCGAATTGCGAATTGCCTAGTGCACACTGCCCGCTGCTAGCCTGCCCTGGGCCGTCGAAGGGCTGCCAGCTGTCTGCTGCAATGGGGGGAACAATGGGAGCGAAACAAAACGCTGCCACTAGTCAAGCCACCGTTGACCTGTTACAATTCGCCCGTAATTAGCGGCGATATCCTCTGAGCATCTCGGAAGATCTCGCTCGAACCCATCGATCAGTCAAGCACAGTATCCATAACTTGGTCTTATTCACCGTATGCTATACGATTTCCACATTCATACCCGTGAGTACTCGGACTGCTCCATAAGTTCGGCGGAGGAAATGTGTCTCAAGGCTCTTGAGGCGGGACGGGCGGGCATAGCTCTGACCGAACACGACGTCTGGTGGCCTCTGGCCGACATACAAGAACTCCGAGACAGGTTTCCAGAACTCACCATAATCCGAGGAATAGAGTACTCCTGCCCTGAGGGACACTTCCTGGTCTTCCTGCCCGGTCCTGGAAATGGGAATCTTCCTGGCTGGCGCTCTGTAGTGGGACTGATCCCGCTTGTCCACCATCATGGTGGAATAGTCATCTGGGCTCACCCTTTTCGCTTTGACAAAACCCGGCCATCCTGGTTGAAACATGTAAGACCCGATGGTATGGAGGTGGCCAGCAGTAACATGCACGCCCAGGCTGAAATCAGGGCAAGAAAGGTCGCCGCTGATAGGGGAATCATGACTTTTTGCAACAGCGATGCTCATCATGCCTCCCTTCTGGGTAATTACGTCAACGAGCTGGACTTTTCTTTGACCAGAGTTGAAGATTTCATCACTTACGTCCGCAAGCAAGAACACGGAGACGGTATCAGGCGAGCCTCTCCGGTGGGAGCGGCTTTCTAGCCGCGATGAACTGCAGCCCGATTGTTCATTACGGTGGAAATCGGATGGCTCGAACGGTTAGCAAGACCGAAATCTACATTGGCTACACCATCATAATTGTTCTGTTGCTGATCTCTGGCGGAATTCTCCTTAAACAGTTCCAATACAACCCATCTATCTTCAAGCCCAGCACATTTCAGACAGAAAGTCCTGCTCTGACAACTACCCCGTCCAGCCCTCCATCAGACCTAATTCAGTATGCGCCGGACGCACTGACCGCACTTACTCCAGCAGAGGCCTTTGGACCCGAAAACCTCTCCGACAAGATTAACGGCAAGGCTGAGCTCTATCTTTCAGCAGGATTTATACATCTTGCAAGCCAGCGTTTCGCGGCAAAAGAAGATTCCGGGGATTGGATGGAAGCATTCGTTTACGACATGGGTTCCATCCGGGGGTCTTTTGCTGTTTTCAGTCTGCAGCGCCGTTACGAGGCCAAAAAAATAGAGTTGAGCGATTTTGCTTACAAAAGCGAAAACGGCCTTTTTTTTGTTCATGGCCCATATTACGTGGAGATAATCTCCTCGGTTGCTCAAGAAAGAATGACTGACCTCATGCTTTCATTCGGGGACAATTTTGTTCGCCAAACAGCAGTGAGTCACGAAAGAATCAAAGAACTGGCATATTTTCCAGCACCTTACTTCAGCGAGGATAGCATTTCACTCCTACCCACCAACGGTTTCGGCTTTGAAAGGTTCGATTCAATTTTCACGGCCCAATATGTTATGGCAGACACAGAGCTCACCGCATTTCTATCTGAGCGAAAAAGCCAGACTGAGGCAGCTGAACTCGTGACAGCCTACACCTCTTTTCTTTTGGCCAACGGTGGCGCTGAGGTAAGAACCAGCATGGACATCCCAGGAGCCAAACTTGTGGAAATTATGGACACCTTCGAACTGGTTTTTAATCAGGGTGTTATGCTGGCGGGTGTCCACGGTGCAGAAAATAGACAGAATGCTGAGGAGCTTGCTCTTATGTTGAAACAAAACCTGGCGAGGGCTGTCCAGTGAACCAAGAGCAGGAAAACAACAAGACAAACAGGAGAGATTTCCTCCTGCGCCTGGTCAAGGGAACCATTTCCATTGCCACTGCTTGCTCCCTGAGCTATTGGCTTTATGACAGCACCGGTCCCGCCGCGCTCCCGAATCAAAAAAATCTGGTGACACTACCCGATTTCTCCATCCCTGACCTTAAAGGCAGGATGAGCATCGTAACCGGCCCTGACCGCATAAAGACTCTCAGTAGAGCGCTCAAGGGGGTCGGCGGCATAGAAGCCTTTATTGAAAAAGGTGACCGGGTGCTGCTCAAAGTGAACGCTGCCTTTGCGACCCCTCCAATCCTCTCGGCAACAACCAATCCACAATTGACCGCTGAAGTAGTCCGTCTGTGTTACAGGGCTGGTGCTTCTTCTGTGGTGGTCACCGACAACCCAATAAATGATCCGGCAAGTTGCTTTTCTTTAACCGGCATTGCCGAGGCAGCCCACTCGGCAGGAGCGAAAGTGCTGTTGCCCAGAGAGAGTTCTTTCCGACCAACTACGGTCCCAAGCGGTACCCTGATTCGAAACTGGCCGCTCCTGTGGGACCCATTCAGAGGCATAAACAAGGTTATCGGCATCGCTCCGGTCAAAGATCACCACCGCAGTGGTGCTTCCATGACCATGAAGAACTGGTATGGCCTTTTGGGTGGTCGACGTAACATTTTTCATCAAGATATCAATACTATCATTACAGAATTGGCCATGATGGTAAATCCCACTCTGGTCATCCTCGACGGCACCACAACCATGATTGCCAATGGCCCCACCGGCGGATCATTGGCTGATTTGAAACAGACAAACACCATGATCGTCAGTACCGACCAGGTGGCGGCTGACGCCTTCGGCGCGACCCTGCTGGGAAAGACCGTAGCGGAACTTCCCTATATCGTTAAAGCAAAAGCAGCGGGGTTGGGCAC
>JAUWKY010000141.1 GCA_030613915.1 Syntrophobacterales bacterium | reverse complement strand
CGCCCTGGCGGCAGAGATGAGGCCTGATGGTAGATCGCGTCTTCCCCCAAGCCAGCAGGCAGTAAAAAGGATTATTGATATGGGTGGCGTTCAAGGAACTGCCGATAGCAAGAACTGGAGACTCCAGATTCATGGCGAGGTGGAAAGACCGACCACCTTGAATTTTCAGGAACTTCTAAATCTATCCCAGGTGGACCTTACCTGCGATGTGCATTGTGTGACTGGTTGGACCCTGCTTGACTCTCACTGGAGTGGTGTTCGTCCGACAACAATTATGGACCTGGTCAAGGTCAAGGAAAACGCCCGTTTCGTCATTTTTGAGGCAGCCGCTGGCTATACCAGCAACATTCCAATCAGTGAGGCCCGCAAGGAAAACGTGCTTCTCGCCCACAGTTTCTTTGGCAGAAAACTGCCTCGGCCCCACGGTGCCCCGGTACGCGCCTTGGTTCCCGACCGCTATTTTTACAAAAGTGCCAAGTGGCTGCAGGGCATCAAATTCACCGCCCAAGACGAGCCAGGCTACTGGGAGAGACAAGGCTACAGCAACTCTGCAGACCCCTGGAGAGAAGAACGATTCAAATAGAAACCAGGCTATCCCCTCAACCTAGCCCGCTGCGGACAACTGGTCTTGCTTCCCAAAGGAAGCTCAGGATGTAAAAGGGTCAGAAGGTGGATTTGGAAAAAGTCTTAGACAAGCTCTCTAAAAAAGAGCGAGAGTTGATTACAAACGCCGATAAAGCATTATATGAAGCAAAGAGGGCGGGCAAGGACGCAGATGGCGTGCGCTGGCGCGAGGTTAGCGGTTTTGGCCGGTTCAGGTTTGCAACGTTAGGGTTTACTTCCCCCGATGAGGAGATTTAATGGAAGACAAAGGGAACATTCCTAGTGTGATTCGATTCCTCGTTACTGCGGCATGTTTTGTCATCATAGTCGCCGGTATGCGTACCGCCAGTTCAATTCTGGTGCCATTACTCCTATCTCTGTTTATCGCGAAAATCTGCACTCCCTTCCTATTCTGGATGCAAAGGAAGCGCATTCCTAATGCGTTGGCTGTAGTGGTCATACTGGTGGCAATAGTAGGAATAGGCTGGCTTCTGGTAGCTTTCGTCGGTTCGTCCTTGAATGGCTTCTCCAGAGCACTTCCGCTTTACCAGGAGCGTCTTGCTGCGCAGACTGCCGCTCTGGCATCCTGGCTGAGCAGCCACGGGATGGAGGTTTCCTATCAGGTACTGATAGACTATTTCGACCCACGAAAAGCTATGGGTGTAGTAGCCAGCACGCTCACTGGATTGAGAGCAGTGCTCACAAACATCTTTCTTATTTTGCTCACGGTCGTTTTTATTCTACTCGAAGCCTCTGGCTTCCCGCAGAAGCTTCGTGCCGCCTTAGCAGATCCGGACGAATCGTTAGCCCGTCTGAGTAAAATTTCTGAAAGCGTTAACCGCTACCTCCTCATAAAAACCCTGTTCAGCATGTTGACTGGGATTGCAATATGGATCTGGTTGCTTATCCTCGGAGTAGATTACCCGTTGCTATGGGGCTTGCTGGCTTTTCTGCTGAATTATGTCCCAAATATAGGTTCCATGATTGCCGCCGTACCAGCCCTCCTGCTGGCACTGATCCAACTGGGGACCAGCTCTGCACTATTGACTCTCCTGGGGTATGCGGTCGTCAATATTTCTATCGGTAGTATCATGGAACCGAAGTTTATGGGTCGTGGCCTTGGCCTATCCACACTAGTGGTTTTCCTTTCACTGATCTTCTGGGGTTGGGTTTTGGGTCCTGTGGGTATGCTCCTTTCTGTGCCGCTGACTATGATGGTCAAGATTGCCCTGGAAAGCGATGATGATACCCGCTGGCTTGCCATAATGTTAGGGTCAGGACCACCGCCTGACCATGCCGAGCCCCCCGCGGCAGAACCACGCCAATAAGGTCAGTAGTCGATTAGGAAATTCGTTAATTCGTCAAATCGTTCAAGTCGTAGAAATCGTCTATCCTAGAGGTCAGAAGTCGGAGATCAGAGATCAGCTTCACCCCTGACCTCTGACGTCGGATCTCTGACCTCTGATTTCTTGCTCTATGCTCTATACCTTCCCCAATCTGCAAGCCAATCCCCCGGGCTCCAAAATGGTGGTTTTCCCGATTGACAGAAATATCCTTATGTGTGGTAGGTTACAGAGTGATTCTTTCATAACCCCTGCTGTCACCTACACATAGTATCCTCATGTCTACTCGTCAGAAAAGGCGTCAACACAGCCGAGCTGAAGTCGACTGGCCAGTTTTCTTGTTAACTCCAAACCGTATAGTAAAAGGAGAAACAAGGAACATCAGCCCTGGAGGCGCCTTCATTCATGCCCTGACCGATCCTGTTCAAGATGATATTTTTCGCTTAATCATTAAACCTCCAGCCTATGCGGGACACTTGGTGGTTACTGCGGAAGTTGCTTGGAAAAGTCAGCAAAAGAGGTTTAAACACATGGTGTCTGAAGGCTTGGGCGTTCAATTCACTCAGATCTTCAGGGGTGACCGCGACTTTTTAAACAACTTGTTTCCTTGCAACATTTAAAGGATCAGTTTTGCAAAATAATTCTTTTCATACTTGACAAAACAAGCCAAGTGTGTGGTAAATTCCAATCGCTGCGCTTTTTGAATTACCAGTTCATAGAATTTTCTAATCGCCCCGGTATTGTTCTTACCTACCCTACCCTTTTGTTCTTTGTGCAATCCTAGGAATAAGAAAGATATGTGTAAATGATCCAGGCAAATATTTTGCCTGGTGTCACTTGACCTCAATTCTAACAGCAGGGGGGAATTATGGGTTTACGCATGAGGGATAGGCTATTTGGAAATGTGACATCCATCTTCCGATTTGAACATCCCAAGCAGTGTCCAGAGGGCCACAGACAGATTTCTTGGGTCTCAAACGAAAGTGATGTCCACTGCTGGCTTTGCGACAAAACTTATCCCATCTCTGAGTGTTTCACTGCACACGGCGAAAGCCAACAAACTGGAAAGAACTGAATAGCAGTGCAACTCCAGGATGTTGAATAATTTTCAGGGCGATGACCTAAGCGGGATCAACCCTGAACAGGGAGGTGCCCTGTGAGCAGAGAAAGACGCCAAAGCTCCAGGATCGAAGTCAAATGGCCCGTCATCGTCCAGCACGACAAGGGCGATATGGCAGGGGAAACTCTGAATTTCAACGCAATCAGTGCCTTTATCCGTTGCCCAAAACCTCTCAGGCTAAACGAAATCTTTGACATGACCATCAATGCTCCCGACCGCCGCCTCTCGGTCAACGCGGAGGTGGTATGGTCCAATATCCACGGCCGCGATGACGAAATCACCCCCCGTGGCATGGGTGTGCGTTTCCTCAATATGGCAAGTGAAGACCAAGCATTCATCACCAAAGCTTTAGCAACTCAAAGCCTGGGGAAAGTAGCAACTGAATACCTGAGGACTTTGGAAAAGAAGGTGCACAAAAACCGATCGGGACACCCGCTTAAAATACAAGCATAGATCGTCTTCACGCCAAGAGCCAAGATTAATCTGGCCCGGGTGTTTCGCGACTTGCCGCCGCCAGACGGTGGAAAAAGGTGTTCCCTGAACCGATTGCACGTGGCACTTTCCCTACACATGTGTAGATTAGACAACAGTTTCTTGCTGGCCCTGTTGGCGAGAAAAATGATAACTATTTGAATTACAAAGAAAACTACTTCATCCATCGAATAGGCACGCTTCTTGTTAGTGGAGAGTACAAGAGAGATGACTACAAATCTCTCTTAGTAGGGCTATGGTAGAGTACGGCCCTACTAAATAGCCCCCACTGGGTTAGACATTGGATGAGTCTTGAATGGGTGAAGAGACGTGTCCTCATCAGTGGGGGTTTCTTTTTTTTACCGTTTCCCCTCCCCTCCGCGTCCAGACTTGGCAAGCCCCACCCTCAAGTATCAATCTTACTATCGTTGAAATATCCTGTTGAAAAATGAGAAATCCCATTTACATGCTGTCTCATTTAAGGTAATTTACTCACCTGCATTTCGAAATTGTACTACTTTGAAAGGGGACATTGAGTGCATCCTGGTAGTGGTGATCGTCGGCCTGGAAATGAGCGGCGCAGAGGCAGTGATCGACGCAGTGGTCAAGATCGTAGGAAGTTGAGCGATCCTCAACATGTCGGTGTGGAAAGACGTGGAAGTGAACGAACTGATGATGAGCCAAAATGCCAGCGGTGTGCTGCTACCCTCGGCGAACTGAGAGCTCTTATTTTAGAATGTCCTTTCCCAGACAAAAATTGCATATATAATCAATATCACGAGATAATCCATTATGTCACCTATCCAAGTGCACGCCTCGAAAATGAAACAGCTGTGGTCGCCAGTTCGTCCTCTGATATTTCATCCCACAGTATCATCTTGATACGTCCGGATCCTATCCTAGAAAAGAACCAAATATACTATATTGATGTTACCGACAGCCACCTTCCCTGAAAACCACCACTGATCTGTCCCCCAACAACTCCAGACCAGCAACTTCCCTCTCTCCTCCGTTCCTCTTAAACCCTAAGGTTGCATACCCACGCCGAGGAAAAACGCGCTAGAGTGTACCAGATGTGGCTGCGCACAGGCTCGGTCAGGACGAAGCGTACTTTACCGTACGTGAGATCCTGGCCGAGGCGAGCACAGCCGTCCCGCCAAAGGCGGGACTATGGCGCGAGCCTAGCGATTTTAGCCGGTGTGGGTTGCAACGTTAGGGTTAACCCCCTGAACAAACGAGTTCAGAGCTCTTTTGAGACCTGTAGAATCGGTAGCTAGAGCTCCACAGAGGAATCTATGGCGAAGAAAATGGGAAGAAATGACCCTTGTCCTTGTGGAAGTGGTCTGAAATACAAGAAATGTTGCTCGGGGAAGAGTACGATCCAGCATCAAAGCGTCAAGAAAATGTACGCCCAGAAATACAATATTAGGCTCAAAGAAAAAGGAGAAATTCAAAAGATAAAACGGGCTGGTCGATTAGTCCTTAAGACACTTGATTTGGTGGAAACACAGATCAAACCAGGCATCACAACTGATGAGATCAACACCCTCGTACATGAATTTACCATTAAAAATGGCGCTACCCCCGCACCGCTGAACTACAGGGGCTTTCCCAAATCTGTTTGTGTTTCCGTAAATGAAGAAATTTGTCATGGGATCCCGGGAGAAAGAATTTTTCAGGACGGAGACATAGCAAATGTGGATGTGACTTCCATCTTGGACGGATACTATGCCGATGTCAATAAGACCTTTTTTGTAGGCAGCCCCAGTCCAGAGGCCAGGAAAATAGTTAAGGTGGCCCGTGAGAGTCTCAAAGTGGCTTTGGCCATGGTGGGACCTGGAAATACTGTAGGGGATATTGGCTGGGCCATTCAAAAATATGCAGAAGGGGAAGGTTGTTCGGTGGTGGAGGAATTTACCGGTCATGGAATAGGTTTTACTTTTCATGAACCCCCGCAGGTGCCACATTTCGGCAGAAAGGGGGAAGGTATTCGCTTGGTTCCTGGGATGGTCTTCACTATTGAGCCCATGGTTAATCTGGGAAGCAAGGAGCTCCTTATTTTGGCTGACAACTGGACGGCGGTAACGAAAGACGGATCGCTTTCTGCCCAGTTTGAGCAAACTGTACTTGTTACCAACAATGGTTACGAAAGTTTGACGCCGTTCGATTTATAGCCATTGTCCTGTCTGCCCGTTCGTCAGATTAACAACCACCAGAAATCCGAAATCTGAGCTTGATGTTTTCAGAGTCCAAAGCAACGAGGTGAACGGTAATGCCCGACATGATACCGGATGCAGAAACATACTTTCGAGGCTTCATCCCACCCAGAGACGAGTTGCTTATCGAACTCGAACAGGAGGCGCAACAGGAGCACATTCCCATAGTTGGTCCTGTGGTGGGTGAGTTCCTATACATCCTTGCTAAAGCCATGAATTGCAAGGCCATCCTGGAGCTGGGAACGGCCACAGGATATTCGGCCATCTACCTGGCTGGAGGAATCAGTAATCCTGGGGGCATACTGACTACCATTGAACGTGATGAGGCCATGGCAGCCAGAGCCAGAGAAAACATTTCCAGGGCTGGGTTTGCGGATCGGGTTGAGGTCAGGGTGGGGGAGGTCGCGGAAGTTTTGGAGAAACTAGAGGGTCCCTATGATCTTATCTTCATGGATATTGAAAAGGAAGATTACCAGAAAACTCTATCAGGGTGCCATTCGCTGCTCAGACTGGGCGGTCTTCTAGTTGCAGACAACGTTGCCTTCTTGGGAGCTAGTGAGTTCAACCAAACAATTTTCACCGACAATCATTGGCGCTGCGTACATTTGTACTCCCTTCTGCCCAACCATTCACCAGAAAAAGACGGACTAACGTTGGCTGTTCGGATTGAATAAGGACATCGGGCACATTCACCACGTCGCCCATAGTGAAGAGAAGATAGCTTTATTGCAACGGACA